>JASHSF010000266.1 GCA_030036955.1 Nitrososphaerales archaeon | reverse complement strand
CACCTCCGACGCCTATTTCACCAATGCACAAGCTGAAAGTTATCCAGAATACCTCAATATTCCTCTAGCTGTTTCCGCTTTGAACATAATCTATCATCTGCCTGGATTGTCGCCTAACGTTCATCTGAATTTCTCTGGGAATGTACTCGCGGGAATCTATAACGGGTCCATAACAACTTGGGGCAACAACCAGATCCTATCTATTAATCCGGCTGCGGTGAAATATCTAGTCAGTATCTCTAACAGGAGCATCATTCCAATGGTAAGGAAGGACTCTGATGGCCAAAGCGCGGCTTTTACGCAATATCTTTCGGATACAAGCTCGGCTTGGAATCTCACGGTTGGATGGTCAAGTCTTCCGGCATGGCCGGTGGTTTCGTTAGAAATGTCGGCTGCTGGAAACAGCGGCATGGTTACTGCAATTAACTCAACAAAATACTCTATCGGCTACATTGGAATGAGTTATCTCAACTTGGCCTACCAAGGGGGATTGAACTATGCCTTGCTTCAAAATCGTGAAGGTAATTTCGTCAATGCTAGCTCTTCGAACATTGAAACAGCAGTTGCTTCAACCCAGATCCCAGCGGACGGAAGAGTGTCCTTGGTATACTCTTCGGGGCAGAATTCATACCCAATCGTAAATTTAGAGTATGCACTCGTGAATAACAATCAAACTTCTGCTATAGCTCAAATCCTCAGAGCTTTTCTGGATTGGGCAGTTAGTCCGATCTATGGAGGCTCCTCGTATTACCTGAACATGGGTGGAATAGCTTTCTTACCTCTAACACCCACCGCAGAGTCGGTATCTTTGAATCTAATCGATGATATTCAGGGATGATATCCGCAGCGGAGAGGCAATAGCTAATCCTAATACCTCGCCATCTTGTCGTGAAGTCAAATACCGAATTTGGTGATCCCCTTGGTACGACCTTGACCGGAAACATAAGGATAAATACAGAGCCACAGGGAGACGGTAACCGATGTTGAATCAGCGAATTTTCAGGGTTACATTCGTACTCACGCTTGGGCTCTTCATCGCCTCCGCGTTTCTTTCGACAACGGCTTTTGCCGAGAGCATGACCCCAAATAATTCGTCTGTGCCAGTCTACATAACCTTCAGTCCGAATCCAGTAACTCACACCGGGCCATTGACTACAACTTATGACGACAAGGGTTCAAAATCCTATACGTTCAACGAATGGTGCGCCCACGCGTACACCACAGGTCCTAATGGTAAAACACACGAGTCCACCTCCTGCAAAAAGATCAATCTTACGCTGCGTCCTGGCAGTCCATATAGAGGGACGGCGACTGCCGAATGCTCTCCAGGGTTAAGCTACAACGTGAACATATACGTAATAAACACTGCAAAGCATTACCAGTCCCCCTCTGCTACTCTATTCTTCAAGTGTTCCTGACCAAGACAGCGTCGCTATGACCTACTACATATTATGAATGGGGAATAAGATTCCCAAAACCGACAAGACTTCGCGGCATTCTTGAGAAACGGTATTCGACGGAGGTAAGGAGATCTCGTTCTTTGATTCATGACTATTCTCCGAGTACATCTGCCAGTATGCGAAGTTCAGCTTTCCTCCTGAGGGCGGCCACGGCAGACTTGTGAAGATTCAGTTCTCTTGAAAGCCGCTCAGAGCCGATCTTCCGAGGTATGTCGTAGTATCCCAATCTGTAGGCCGTTATCAGGACTCTTCTTTGTTTCTCAGTCAAGAGACCGAGCGGTGAGTCGGATGAGAATCTCGCGTCCGCCAGCGACATTATCTCGTATCGAAGCCCTAACTTGTCCAAAATCCGAAGAGTACTTTTAATTTGAGTCGCGCTGCCAACGTAGGTTAGCCTTAGATTGCCTTCCCTCACCTCTCTTGAGACCACTTCTGCGCCTCCCTGCCCGAAGACGTAGCGCCCGGGAGAGGTCTGCTTCGGCCTGTGTCTGACGAGGACGATGTATGCGCCCTTCTGCTCTCTTTCTATGATTCGCACCTGATAGGTAGTCTTGTCCAACTGCCTGAGGTACTCTTCCGCGTTTGGGACCTCTTTCTCAAGTACCACCCTAGATATCATCGTTATCTCTCGCGGGGTGCGTCGGACGAGTAGCAGGGTTTCCATTGTCCTAAGATTTTCGAGAGGCGATGACTCGCCTTCAATCTTGTTCAGTTCGTCCCTCGGAAACTCTAGGATGAGCCTGCGCACGGTAACTCCGTGGCATTCCTTCGCATATTGGCTTTGCTAGATGCGGAGGTGTCCACTGGAACCTTAATCCGTCCGCCCTTACCGATTAAGGGATGAGAAAGTATGACCGAGATATCGCACCCCAATGCCACGATTTATCAGATTGCCACGGGTTCGAAAACCGTTCCCGAGACAAAGTCGCCATTGTTTCCCCACGATGCCCAGTTCTGGTTTGAAACCCAACGCGCTTTCGGCGCTGCCAGCTACGGCGCAAGTGAGTTCGGCGAAGTCCTCACTACTTCTACAAGTATCCGATCGGATAGCTACGACAGCTGGTATGAGGAGTGGAACCAGACCGCCGAGAGGATCGCAAGTGAGGCAGCCAATCAGCTTGCTCATGGCCATAACATCAGCGCGCGGGACAGCTACCTGCGTGCCGCCACCTATCATCGAGCCTCGGAATTTTTCCTGCACGCCAACCCTTGCGATCCCAGGATCGCAATCGCTTATCGAAAAGCGGTCGAGTGTTATGAGGCGTGTGCCCGGCTCTTCGAGCCTCCCATCGAACCGGTAGAGATCCCCTACGATCACACGTCTCTGCCAGGATACTTCCATCGCGTTGATGCTTCTGACCGCAAGCGACCGCTTCTGATCATCCACTCCGGATATGACGGGTCAGCCCAAGAAGTGCACAATGACGGCGCGCGTGCTGCAGTCGAGCGTGGATACAACGTACTGGCCTTCGACGGTCCGGGTCAATTCGGCCCTGTGCACCGGGAGGGTCTCACATTCCGGCCTGATTGGGAGAAGGTCGTCACTCCGGTTGTGGACTTTGCACTAAAGCTCCCAGGTGTCAACCCGCAGAAGATTGCGTTGATGGGAATCAGCTTTGGTGGATACCTCGCGCCAAGGGCTGCCGCATTTGAGAAACGGATCGCTGCTCTAATCGCCAATGACGGCGTTTACGACTATGGTGCCGCCAATTTGACGCACGTTCCCACCGGCATGCGGGCCGTCTTTGAACAGGCGCTCACCGCTAAAGAGGCACCGGAGGTAGACAAGATGATTGAAGCTACCATGCAGGCCTCACCCACAGTCAGGTGGGCCATCACTCACGGCATGTACGTGATGGGAGCTCCAACTCCAAGAGCGTACATGGCGGCGGCCCAGGCGTACAATCTGCGCGACGGCATAGCTGAAGCTATTACCTGTCCCACTCTCGTATGCGAAGCCGAGGGCGACATTTTTTTCAAGGGCCAACCTCAGCAGCTGTTCGATCACCTGACCTGTCCGAGGACCTTGATGAGGTTCACTGAGAGCGAAGGCGCAGGCGCTCATTGTCAGGCTGGAGTCGGTCGCTTAGCCTACGCTCGCATATATGATTGGCTAGACCAAATCTGATATCTGCAATATTGCTAGATCATCTGCTTCATTGCGCCTCTTGATACATGCAAAGCTCACGTTGTGCGTTTCAAATCTCTCCTTTTCATTTTGCGGGAGTTTCTTCCGGGCCCTCGAAACCGCCCTGTCGAGTTTCGCCAACTCGGCAAGCTCTTCTTTGGAACTCCTACAGACTCATAGGTTTCCGATAGAGACTTCCAGGCGTCCGCTTCTCGGAGCTTTTGGGCACTCATCGGTCCCAGCGGCAGGATTACTCGGATCGGATATTTTTCCGAGCTCACCGAGCTTCCAAGAAGTCGAAATAAAAATAGCTTTGAAAGCAGAGCATCCTTACTACCTCATGAGTAGCGTCAAAATAGGGCAATAATGTAAGAACCAGATTGATTGTTAGTATGCTTATAGGCAATCTGACCAACGGAACGATCAGGCGAATTTGAGCGCGATTTTGAGGCGTTTGAAGGCCGCAACTCAGGGAATCGTGAGTGCGGTTGATTACACTAGCCAAACCGCATACCGGCGACCACCGATGCTCTACAGGAGCATCCAACCACTGGGCGTGATGCTCGTGTCGCTCGGACTCACCCCCGAGACGGTTGTCGTCTTGGAGGTGCCAGGCAGGCGCTCGGGGAAGACACGTCGGAACGTAGTCGTGCGGACGCCCTACCAAGGTCACCAGTATCTGGTGGCACTGGCTGGCGAGTCGGAGTGGGTGCGCAACGTGCGCGCGGCAGGGGGCAGGGCTGTAATTCGTCATGGTAGAGCCAGCAGGGCCAGCTTGGTGGAGGTGGCTCCAGACGAGCGGCCGCCAGTCATCTGGGCATACCTTCACAGGCCCGGACCGTCTTCTCCGGCTAATGAGGCTCGCCATTACTTCGGTGTTAAGCCGGACTCGTCTCCGGAGGAAATCAGATCAGTAGCAGATCGCTATCCTGTCTTCCGGATTGAGGAGGCGACGCTGGAGGTGGTCTGACCGTGGGGCTTTGAAGTACACGGATAGGAAAGCAGGGCGGTTTCTTACGTCGAGACGCTTTGCGAAAATTTCCGGTTACTTTCCAAGCGGCTTTTCGCTAGCTCCAGTCTACGGCAACCTTACGCAGTGGAAAGAAAACCAGAAAACTGTGCTCACAACTCCGGCTTAAGAGTTAGGGCATCATCCATTTTTTGATACGCTTTTGCCACCCAAGAGTATTTTCAAACCAATGAAGTTAGGCTGAGCCCGAGAAGGTCTGCCGCTTTCGGAATAACCGCTAGGATTTGTGAAAACTAAATATGATGGAAGGGTAGATGGTAGAGGGCTAGGTCTCATACACGTACAAAAACTGTATGTGTGTGATGAGCTGCGTGCGACCGATCTCTCGGTATTTAGAGCAATTAAGTAGATCTTACTCGAAGGTCAGTTTTCATTATTTACTGCCCTCTGCTATCCGCAGTTCTTGACAGGTTCCTGAGTGTCTGCCAGTGCAAATACTTCAGTGCGACGGGCGAGAGAAAGCTCAACCAAACGGAGGGTGAATTAATGTATTCATGGACTCTGTCAAACTCGCCATCCTTGATGTGATAGGTCATGCAGTACTTTGCAGCACCTAGCTCCAAAGTGCCTTTGATTCCGCCAGTCATCTTTCCTGTTATAACAGCGCTGTGAGTGTATTCGACGCATAGGTTCTCGTTATCTGCAAAATGGTTGAGAACCTCGATCTTGTGGCGTTCATCATGCTTCCTGCCCGGCATCGCGATTCCAACGAATGCCCTTATTTCCTTCGAACCGCGATATTCGGTCGCGCCAGGCTCTATAACCCAAGTGCAGTCATCGGTAAGCAGACTCATCGTCCGCTCTAGATTTTCGCTGTCATTCACCATCGAGTCCAAGGGCTCCTCGACGAGCGCGCTAGTTTCCTTCGTCGGCTGATCCAATATCTCGCCCTCACTTCAATGATGTCATTCCCAGAGCCGACAAGACTCGTATTCAAGCGGGATCATGATCTGAATAATTCCCGCTTCCGTCAGGATGGTCGAAATTTATTCCATAAGCATTGTGAGAAGAGTTTCTTTTTGTTCCGGCTAGTCATGATCGAGTTTAAGGCATCTCTCGCCTAATCTCTTGCAGGCACCGAGGAACTCCAGCTGTTTTTTTGTACCGATGGAGAGTGGCGGGCCTGATGGGATTTGGAAAATATTGATGCTAGTTTCTGTTCCGAGTGCTGTTTGGTTTTGAACCATGAAAAGAATAGTCTTCACGAACGCTTCAAAACGAGGAACGGAATAGGGAGAAAAATCCGTCTGATGCCAACGAAGCTCTTAAATTTCTGTGAAATAATGGCCGCTGAACAGGGTCGTCGTAAATCTTGATTAGCGTTTTGCCTAATGCTACTGACACTAAACTGGACAGACAAGAGATTCCGAATGTCGAATTCTCCTTCAAAGATGTTGCCAAAGTCCCAAATGCGATTTTGGGAGGATTTACTGAATTCAAGGGCGAGTTGGCTATGCCAGAGCTTCCATTTGATGAAATTGTCCTAATGCTCAAAGGAGAACTCGAAGTCAAGGATTTGACAGACGGCAAAATCCAGACTGTAAGACAAGGTGACGTATTCTACTTCAGCAAGGGTACTAAGTTGAGCTTGGTTGCCAAGTCATCAGCGAAGTGGTGGTATGTATATCATCCTCCACACACATGACCGTGAAAAAGCGATCGCTCAGGACATCTTAGTATCGTTAGAATTATCAGGATTTCATTAACATTCTTTCTTGTAGATTTCCCTAATATTCTGCCCAAAAGAACCGAACTTTGAAACCCCTTCCAGCCAAAAGTCCGGCTGATTAGATTCACTACTCACCGATGGGGACAAGCTATGAGTTTTCCTTAGCCGTTTTATGAGTCAACGGAACCAAAGACACGTAGAACTCTTAGAGCGTCCTCCTGCCTGAAACGAATTGAAACAATCGAATCAGATAATGCATTTTCAAGCAATGATAATGGCGGGCCGGATGGGATTTGGAAAATATTGATGCTAGTTTGTTTCCAGAATTGCCTCTAGGCTTTGAACACTTAGGGCTTTGTCAACAGGCAACTGACCGTAGGAGCTGGAGTTCGCTTGCAAATGATTTCATTTCAAGTTAGTCTGCCTTCTCGATAGTCATAGATTCAGTTCGGTCTACTTTTCCGGTCAAGGACAAGGACATAACCATTCGATACATGAGGTAGGCTGTTGCGACATACAAAGAGTCTGAGAATAGATCTATCGAGATCAGGTAAGTGTAATTATTAATCAATGAATAAACCAAAGTGGCAACAATCAAAATCGCTGCGTAGGTGAGAAACCTTCGCATTGGTGTGTCTTGGGTCCTTCGTGCAGCTACAACGCTCGTAAGGGCCACGTAAAAAAATAGGGCAGCAAATGATCCGATCAACGGAATCCGGACGAAAATTGGAAGCCGATGCACCTGAAGCATACTAGAGGCGAAAATTCCTACCACAAAAACGAGATATACACCATATACAACTATTCTTGCCTGCCTAAAGTAGAGTGTATTTCGGTGAAAAAAATCCATATCAAGAGCAACAAGAATGGAATTATCAATAACCGCAAGGTAAGTAAAGATGAGAACGAAGTAGGTCAATTCGAAGATTGGTAGCCCGAAAAGTGACCACGAATCGGGCACAAATGACTGAGCTGCTGTGAAAACAATTAGCAAGGACACCAGAAATGCCCTGCTGCGGTAGGTTCTGTTGACAAGATTGATCCCAATTGTGACCGACCTAAGAGTCGCAAACGCGAGAACCGCAAGATAAATGATATACGATGCGTTGTCAATCAAGTTTACAATGTCATTTAGTTGCATATGGCGTGACCTCCATACCGCTGCCTGAAACTGAAAACCGAAAGTAACCATGAAACGGAGGAAGACCTAGCATCTTCTTCACGCGAAAAAGAGGAGTGATTGAGAGACCTTCTTCGTACAACCGCATCTCGATTACTCCGTCAAATATTTGCTCCATAGTCGTAAGTATGTTTGGAGCGTGCATACCCTCTTCTGCAAGAGCAAAGGCAACACAGTCCTGCTGCTTGAGATCTGACAATAACTGAGACCAATAGTTGTACATCGAATCTAGGGAATTCAATACGAGCAGGGGCGAGAGTGCGTCAGTCGCTACTCTCACTCTTCTGTTCTTGTTCTGATGAACTACCTGTTTAATATTGACAGAAATTGAAGTAGGATCTCTTAGATCTAATTTTACTCCTGAGCCTGAACTCGATATCCAGTCAGGAAGTCTGTCGGCTGTGTTTATCCCAACACCCTTCATATCCCGCAGTATATCTGAAACTGGACGATGAGTCGCATAAAGGCAGTAATCACCTTGGATTAATCCCGATCGCACAAACCAGTAACAGAGCGCTTCCTTGCCAATTCCAGGAGGGCCTTCTACCAATATAGCTGATCTATCTGGGTAGCCATCGCTAGCAAGGATAGAGTCGAGCGATGGAACGCCTGAAGAGACCAATGGAAAAGTAACTGCTTGTACGAATGCAATTATTTGACGTTGACATAAGTTTATGCAATTCGTTCAAGCTAAGAGTAAAACCTGGCGGAGGGTTGTATTGTATCTTTTTCTTTTTTGTTCACTAAGAAAATCCTCTGGAGTTGTTCATTATTGTCCGACTGTCAGCTCATCGCTCATCGTGTCCACAAAACCAACAATTCTTTCTTCACTTTTTCCTGATTTGGTTTCTGATCTCGAATGCCTCCCCCGGTCTGCGAGGAATCACCCAGTCGCAGTTTAGCAATAACAATAACGGGCCTGATGGGATTTGAACCCAATATTGCTTAATTTTCAGAATTCACGATCTTGCGTCAATGCGAGCAATTTCTTCTGCCGCGATCCTGAGAACTTCATGCGCAATTTCTTTCTTGCTCGCTCGCGGAACATTTCTCGCCTTGTGGTCTCTGGTAAAGACCGAGACTTCGTTATAATCTGATCCGAATCCAATGGTCTTATTTCCAACATCGTTGGCGACGACCATGTCCGCTCGTGAAGTCCTTAGCGTCTCCAGCGCTTTGCGGGAGAGCTCCTTCGAATTCAAACCGTATTCAGCCTTGAAAGCCACGACGAATGTTTTTGGAAACTTTTCTTTCGCGACAGTGATAATTTTCTTCGTGGCGCCGAGCTCGAGTTTGAGAGTAGGTTTTTCCGAAGTGCTGATTTTACCCCTTACACGCGAGAGGCTGTAATCTGCCGGTGCTCCAGCGGAAATTAGGACATTTTTGCCTCCTTTCGAAAGCGCCGAGAGAACTGCATCTTGCATTTCTTGGCTCGTCGTAACTGACTTGACTTGCGCTCTTGAATCCCCGTTCTTGAACTCCTCCGGAACCGTAACTCCAGGGCCGTGAATCAGACATACACTCTTTGCTCCCTTTGAGAGCGCCTCTTCGGCGAGGGCAACGCCCATCTTTCCGCTGCTTGCATTTGATATGAATCGGACTTGATCGATTGGCTCTCTCGTTGGTCCTGCGGTTATAATCAGATTATTGTTTGCAAAGCTATTGCCGTCATTAGTGTGAGTTGGAGCAGAGAGCAGACTAGCTTTATCGTTACGTGAGTTTGTTAGCTCAGCGATCACTGCTCTAAGGATCACTTCGGGCTCTGCCAATTTTGATTTGGACTCGATAAGTTTGCCTTCGATAAATTTCACTCCGGCTTGTTCGAGATTTTTCCTTGCCTTTTGGATTATAGGATTCTTCAGCATAGGTTCGTGCATGGCGCTGGCGATAAGGATCGGAATTCCACTGCCGAGAGCGGTGCAGACCAACGTGGAGACCGGCTCATCGCTGATTCCGCTCGATATCTTTGCCATGGTATTCGCTGTGCAGGGTGCTATAAGAATCAAGTCCACTTTCTTCGAAGGTTCTGATACGAGCTCGACGTGCTCTACGCGTCCTGTCAATTTCGTAATAGGGGAATTGCCAGTTGACCACTCGAAAATCATAGGAGATACAAATTCGCAAGCTCTAGGAGTTAGTATGGGTATTACTTCTGCTCCGTGACGCATGAGCAGCCTAGCTATCCGAGGCGCTTCTGTGATCGAAATAGAAGCAGTGACGCAAAGGGCAATTCTCTTTCTTGATAGCTCGCTCCCGAGCGTGTGGGTAATATCCTTCAGGTACATGATCAAATGAAAAACTTACAGCTATGTATATTCATTTTTTGGGCGATTCGTTGCTGGACTACAACGATTTCTTCGATTGAAGATGCTTGTATCAAAGTAGTTGGTGTTGCCCGCGGTGTAGAATTTCGCGAGCGTCCCGTCGCAAACGGGAGGGTGGCAGCGACGTGACCCACATTAGAGTCCCAACAGTTTGTTCATTAGGCCAATCAATGTGTGGATTTTAAAGACAATGAACCTATAAATTTTGGAACCTTGAGAACTTATTTCTCGATAACGTATGCTTGCTAGCCAATTTCTTGGTTGATGCGCGAAATGTCTCAACAGGATCTCTCAAGAATCGGCCCCAGCCTGCAAAAGTGGGGCCTCGCACCCCTCGGCGAAGAGCCTACATTCGCGTTTCTGGGTGGAGGAGTTTCAAATGTTGTTATCAAGGTGAAAACTAGCAAAGGAGTTTGGGTCGTTAAGCAGGCCCTGCCGCAGCTCAGAGTCAGCGACGAATGGATGGCGGATCCTTCTAGGATTGAAAGGGAAGCAGAGTGTCTCGACGTGATTCGAAAGTATTTAGGAAGCGAGTTTGCCCCGAGGTTGTTTGATTTAGACAGGGAAAACTTCGCTTGCCTAATAGAGTGCGCTCCAGAGGGAACAAATACTTGGAAAGAAGAGCTCCTTCGCGGAAAAATTCGAGAGGGCATCACGGAGAAAGTCGCAACAATAATGTATCAGTTTCACGAGCGAACCCGCGGCAGCGAAATTCAATCAGAGTTTGAAGATATTTCAAATTTTATTCAGCTCCGAATTGATCCCTACTTGAATGCAATTGCATCCAGGCACCCCGAAATCAAGGTTGAAATTAACGAAGTCATACGATCACTCGTGAGCGTTCGAGAGTGCTTAGTTCACGGAGACTACAGTCCGAAAAACATACTTTTGCTACCTGACGGAAGGGTCTGGCTGATTGATTGTGAAGTTGCACACTTTGGCAATCCTAATTTCGACATCGCTTTCTGCACCAACCATCTCCTGTTGAAAGCGACTCACCTGAAGTCCAAGGCCCATCTAGTCGAGGCTCAAAAGCTTTGGTCGGTTTACTGGCGCGGAATAAAATCAACGACGCGAGAACCTGAAGCGGTTCGGGTACTTTCGGCACTGATGCTTGCAAGAGTCGACGGCAAGTCCCCGGTCGAGTACTTCGATCCTAATGACAAGAAATTTGTGCGAGAGATCGCATCTAATCAGATAGCGAAGAGAACAACCGATTTTCAGGAAATTTGCGACGCATTAATGGAAAATATGTGACGGGCGATTTTGAAAATCAAAACTGTAAGGGCATTCGAAGTACTTGACTCGCGCGGCAATCCCACCGTAGCGGTTGAAGTGACCCTGAGTGAAGGCACACGCGCGCTCGCGATGGTTCCATCTGGCGCTTCGAAGGCAAAGGCCGAAGCACTTGAGAAACGGGATTCAGATCTCTCCAGGTGGTCAGGCAGAGGAGTGCAAAGGGCCGTTGATAACGTCAACAAAATAATTGCGCCGTCTCTCGATTCTGTTGAGGCTGACGTTCATGAAGTTGATAGGATTCTTTGTGATATTGATGGATCGGAGAACAAGTCAAAACTTGGCGCCAATGCAATACTTCCTGTATCCCTGGCGACGGCGCGCGCCGTGGCTTCAACTGAAAAATTGTCACTGTGGCGTTTTATCGCTGATTTGAGCGGAACGGAACCTACGCTGCCAATTCCCATGGTTAACATGATCAGTGGTGGACTACATGCAGCCGGAAACTTGGATATGCAGGATTTTTTGATCATTCCAACCGGCGCGAGATCCTTTCACGAAGCTTTAGAATGGACCGATTGCATATATTTTGAATTGAGAAGCTTGCTTAACAAATCGAACATGTCGACTCTTTTAGCCGATGAGGGCGGATTTAGTCCGGCTCTTTCGTCACATGAAGATGCTCTAAAGCTTCTTTCACAGTCCATAGAAGGTGCTCACTTTCGTGCTGGGAAGGACATCATGCTCGCGGTCGACGTCGCTTCTTCTCATTTCAGCTCGGAGCCGGGGCAGTACAGCCTAAGGTCAGAACATCGATTGCTCGACAGCAAAGGTATGATTGAACTGTTCGAGAGATGGCACGCGAAATATCCTATAATTTCAATTGAAGATGGTTGCGGGGAAGAAGACTGGAAAGGCTGGGTCGAGCTGACGAAGAGTCTCGGAAGCAGAATTCAGCTTGTAGGTGATGACCTATTTGCAACAAATACGAAACGGATTCTTAAAGGAAAAGAGCTCGGTGCTGCAAACTCTGTATTAATAAAATTAAACCAAGCAGGGACTTTGTCGGAGACTCTCGACGCAATAACCTTGTGCAGAAAAATCGGATACAGTCCTGTG
>JASHSF010000265.1 GCA_030036955.1 Nitrososphaerales archaeon | reverse complement strand
GCACTCCTAATGACCGTTGTCAAGAAAGCAGGAGAAGTGTCTGCAATTCCGGTAGATAAGGCAGTAAATACTGAAATTGAGTGGCTCATAGATCGCCATGACGGCGCGCCCAACTTTGAGCTCAGAAAGTTCAGCATCAAGCCGGGCGGCAAGATTCCCAAGCACTACCATCCTGAAATTGAACACGAGCAATACGTCCTAAAAGGGGATTACGAAGTAGGAATCGGTGAAAAGACATTCAGAGTAAAACCCGGCGATTCGCTGTACATTCCAGCTGGTACAGTCCACTGGTACAGAAACCTCGGTGGAGAAAACGCGGAATTCTTGTGTGTAGTCCCGAAGAAAGAAGACTACAAGGCAATCTACTTAGAAGAAAAAGAGTAAAAGCCTTCAGTAACCACCTGCGTCGGAAGCTCTCTTATTACCAGAAGTTGGTGATAAGGAGTAGAAAGTTAATTGCCTTCGTTGGTTATCGTTCCAGTAAAGTGCGAAAGAAAATTTGGAAAGTTTGATCTTGGAAAAACCGTCGCAAGATGCATTGCCGACGAGGGCCTGACCCTCAAAGAAAGAGACGTCGTAGTCGTCTCAAGCAAATTCGCTTCTATGGCTGAAGGTCGCTACTTGAAGCTCGGCACTCTCAAGATTTCAAAGAGGGGAAAGGACCTTTCAGAAAGGTATCGCATAGATCCGAGTTTAGCTGAACTCGTTGTCCAGGAATCTGATTCCATACTGGGGGGAATTCCGGGTTTCGCTCTGGCAGTTACGAAAGGAGTTCTTGCTCCAAATGCTGGAATAGACAGAAGCAATATCGAATCGGGCTACGCAATCTTTTATCCGAGCGATCCAGCAAAAACTGCTCGCAAACTCCAAACGTATCTTGCCAAGTCATTCACTAGCAAGCTTGGAGTAATACTTTCGGACAGCCGCATCTCGCCCTTAAGACAAGGTACAACAGGAGTCGCAATCGCGACGGCTGGTTTTGAACCAGTAGTTGACTGCCGGGGAAACAGAGATCTGTTTGGAAATGAACTGAAGGTTACCATGAGAGCTGTTGCGGATCAAATTGCCTCTGCCGCTCAATTGGTGACGGGAGAAGGGGCAGAATCTATTCCCGTCGCGCTGGTTCGGGGATGGAATGGGAGATTTGGAAAGGGTCCATTTTCTATTCAGAAAGGGATTGCTCCTGAAAAGTGCCTTTACGTCCAGGGACTCCAGAACCCGCTTTGAACAACGCAAAATCTTAGAGAGGCCAGTCGAAAAGAGCATTGGCTGGGCAAGGTAGAACTTCGCGCATAAGCGACAATATTCCGTAGATCTTTACTGAAGCCCTGAAGCGCTAAGAGCAGTCAAGGGGAAAAGAGTGAATATATAATGGAGAAGAACGTTGCGAAAGATCTCGAAGAGCTGACCTTTCAGTGCATAGCTTGCGGTGAAATTCTAGACTGCAACCTTGTACTTCTCGCGCCACTCGAACTTTCTTTTGATTACTTTCGCCTTCCTTCGAAAATATACGCCTGCAACTATCACTATTATCCCAGCGACGAGAGAAATGGCATTGAAATGCAGAGCAACAGATAGGGCGATGAGAAGAGCACCCGCTACCAAGCAGATCTTCGAAGCTTGCGAAAATGACTTCGACGACGTCGAATCAAACCACTTTGTGATTTTTCCGAGCACGACTAGTCAATAGCGAGGATAGTGTTATTGAATCAAAGGTATTCTAAGTAACATCTCTCAGTTATTGAACTCGAATCTGGATCCGTGTTTCATATCGACACTGTACTGTTTCTTGCACTGATGAACCTTGGACAACAGAAGAGAATGAACTCGGGCTGCTCCTAAAATTAGTGCCGGAAGAATCGCGACAAGGTTAGCAGTGGATAGCGCTGACGATATTGCAAAAGGAAGATGCGGATCCAAGGGCTGCCGAGGCGGGCTCTTTCGAACCATTAGCTCCAATCTTGTAAACAAAAATCAAGTGTTTCCGTGTCTAACATCAGTCTCTTGAAATGATTCTCCCCCAGCCTGTAAACAGTTTTAGAGTCAATTTTAGTGTCGTTGTTCGGGAGCGACACTAAGGCTACAGTGCACTGGTGTTATTTTCTGATTTCTTTCTCGATCTTGCTCACCGGAGACAATGACATTGCCAAGCGATAAGTAATGTATGCGAGGACTACAAAAAAAGAAGGCGAACACTTTGGTAACGAAACCAAAGACCACCGTGTTGACTAGAAAAATAAAGATCAGGAGGCCCGCGAGGACTATGAACCTCCTCAAGGGTTTATCGGGAGTTCTTCGGGCGCTTACGACAGCAGTTGCGGTTGTGTATGCGAGAACGATGAGGAGGCAGACACCAGAAACAGTGGTGAGAGGCCCGGTCTCAAGGTATTGCGCTGTGGACGGTGTAATCACACCGGTCAAGGGGCCGACAGTCTCGATCACACTAATAGTCTCGTTAACGAGAAACACGACGTAGCCAACTAATCTAATCTGCTTCCACCGAAGCGTGTTCCTGTGGAAGAAATCCATTTCGAGCGCGACCAAAATTGCGGTGTCAATCAAGATAAAGAAAAAGAACAAGTTGAGAAGGTATAACTGAGGCTCGATCCCTAGGAGATTGCCCGCGACCGCGATGATTGCGAACGCTCCCGTGAAATATGTCCGATTCCTGTAAACTCTGTTCACAAGGGCTCTTCCTATGCTAAGGGCCCTGAGAGCTGCAAAGCCAAAGACGACTATGTAAATAACGAGAGCAACATCACTAGCGATGTTGATGACATCACTTAGTTGCATGTGGTGTAACCTCCATTCCGGTGGATGAAATTGAA
>JASHSF010000264.1 GCA_030036955.1 Nitrososphaerales archaeon | reverse complement strand
CGCTGCCTACGCTTACACAAACGACACCGGTTCTGTATGGCACCAAGCAAAATCGGGAGCCAATGGATTTGGAAGTGCGGGCTCTGAGCCCTGGATTGCGGCCTCTGGCTCTAACGTGTACCTCACTTCGGAAATGAAAGGCAGCAATGGTAATGGAGTGATCAAGGTTTGGTACAGCCACGATTCCGGCAGTACTTTTACAGAAACGGTAGTTAGTGGAAGCATAGTGAACGACTGGGAACCTCAGTTAGCAGCCCAGGGCAACGACGTTTTTCTTGCTTTTAGAACTCTCGGAGATCAGAATATCACCCCGCCTGAAACTGTCTCGGCCTACATTGTCTCCTCATACAATGCTGGTGTCAACTGGACCGCGCCTGTATTGTTGAGCAGAGCAGGGCACCTCACTGGATGGCCTCTTGACGTTTCCGTTCAAGGACAGTACGTGTACACAATGTTCGGCTCGATGACTTCGTCAAACGGAACGACAATGAACGCATACGCTTCGTTCTCAAATAGCTACGGATCAAATTATTCTACGGTCGATATTTCTAACAATGCGGTCGGGGTAGCCGCTCCGCCCACCGACATCGAGTCGGCATCGATATCTGCACTGGCTAACGGCACTGAAGCGTACGCAGTGTGGCAGCAATCAAACGCCCCTTACAACCTTAACTCGACCTCGAAGTATTCGGGTGCTGCGACTTGGCAGATTTATTTCAACGGACCCATAAACAATCCTGTAACAACTACTAGCACCTCAACGTCTTCAACCACTTCGACCACGAGCTCGGCCAGTCCGAATACGACAACCGTCGACACCACCGTGACCGTCGTTTCAACTTCGACGTCTCCAAAGTCCACAACCAGCCCAGTTACGACCGTTAAGACTTCGAGTGCGGATACCACGGGCAGATCTACTGATTCTACTAGTTCCAGTCAAACAGTTTCGAGTTCATCTCTTCTCACGGGCACTTCCGAATCTACCGTGCCTCCATCGTCCGCTCATGGCCTAAGTTTCACTGAGAAATTAATTGCCGCCTCAACGGTTGCAGTTATTATCGTGGGAAGCGCTTACGGAGTCGTTCGGATGAGAAAGCACAAGGCGTAAGCGCAAACGCAACTTCGCCGATCGTGGATTTTCATTTGATTCGTAGGGCGCCCGATGTTGAAAAATGACGCTCTACATCTAGTATTCAGAGCGATGAAGCGCCACACTTGAGTTCACATAAGTTCGAATTGGGTATCTTTGAGATCTAGATGACGATTTTGTAATTCAAAAATCGCGGGTGGGGTCTTTACGACGCTTTATCATAAAGGCGGATAAGCATAGCACTGCAATCGCGCCAGCTGCTATTATTTCGACAAAGTAATTCGAATAGTGCGTTGTCGCGGAGCTACTATGATCAGATGCTATCTGAATAAAATTAGCTCCGCAAGAATAATTCGGACTTTGGGTAGTGAGTGCCGGGTAATTCAGCAGAAAGCAATAGCCCAGAAGGTTCCAGCTGTATTGCGCTGTATTTGCAAAGTCTGGTTGAAACTCAGAACCCAGACTAATGTAATCGAGCCAATAATCTTGCAAGCTCGAAGTATTCCAGTGACCAACAAAGTTAGTGGATAGGGTATGATCTGCATCTTCAATCATGTTATTCAGATCCACACCGACTGTGCCGACCGCAAGCGGATTGTTCAAAACTATGAAAACTGTTGTAGGATGACTTGCAGACTCGTCTCCGTTAGAAACCCATACGTTCCAAGTCTGATTGGAGCTGACGCCGTTGATTTCGGTCGGGAGCTGGGTACTACCTTCCTCTCGAGCGGTGCAGAACAATGAAAGGACGCAGTGGGGTGCGAGTCCACTTGTATAGTCAGTCCATACCATTAATTCAAGGTCTCCGGTAGATGGAGCCGAAGTGCTTGTTCCGTACGAAAGGTTCTGGGTGATCCAGATGTCGTATGCGAAATCATAGGGGGTCTCGCCATTTCCTGGATTCGTTTCGTAGCTGGAGAGCAAAATAACGTTAGAAAGGTTGGACAATTTAGCGGGCAAGTTCAAAGAGGGATCGTTCCACACTGAGCTTCCTCCCCCGAATGCAGAAAATCCATAACCAACGTTCGGATAACCGACAACTTGATCGCCGTACTCCCCATAGCTTACGTTCGTGAAGTTGACATTGGTAGAGAGCGAAGTCTCGTCCGACATCGTAACGTATCCAATTGAGGCACTATCCATGTCCCAAAGGTCTCCGTTGAGTGCTATATGGTCGACATGAATGGCACTTTGCGTATTATTCGAATTCCAGGTGCCCGAACCCGAGCTACCCGAGGGAATGAGATTTAGAACGGATTCATTTGGCGCATTTTTCGGCGACGCGGCAAAGGTACCTAACCCCACAAAAGTTCCTATGATGAGGCTGAGAGAAAGAAAAACGGCGACCATCAGAGGCACCCATTTTCTTACTCTTTGCAATCTCTTTCCTGTCTCTGCTTTGGTCTACGATAGCGAATCTTGCTCGCCAACTTTTTCGGATGCCTATAATATTACTCGAAACTTGTGCCAGACGATCTGCTCAATAACACTGGCCGCCTAAATCTATAACAGAAATTGTCAACGATTCAGTTTTGCTCTCTAAGATATCTCCTCAATTGAAGCTCCCAGTTGGTTTTTTCTCACTTCTCCTGGACATCGCGAATAATCCCATGCTAGCTGCAGCAGTGACTCCGCCCATTCCATAAAGCAAGAAATTTGGATCGCTCGATGCTGTAGCTTTGTTGTCGGCGCTAGGTGTGCTAGTATTCGTCGTTGTCGGCCTCGCCGCACTTGTCGTTGTTGTGCTACTCGAGACCGAAGACGAACTCGACGTCACCACACTGCCCGTTTCCGATGCTAGAGTAGTGGAAGCTTTTGCACTGGACGTGGTAGAAGTACTTACGATTGTTTGTGAGGTTGAAATACTGTCGCTTGATCTTGATGTTATGCTAACCATGGTGGAGGATTGCATGGTGGTACCTGTAGTGCTCGTGGGAAGATTCCCCGTTGTACTCGTTGAAGTGGTCGGGGGAGGACTAAACTGAGTAGAAGCAAAGTAGACTTGATTCGTGTTTCCTACCATGTATTGCCAGACGGCATAGCAATTTGCGCCGTACGATGCAATTGCTGCGTTTGCGAGATCGTTGTTATTCGATGCCTGCGTCCCGTTGGGGTTTTGAGAGACGTCGATACCGGGGGCTGCAGTCCAGTTCACGCCCGCATCGGGGCTGTAAGATGCATACAATTGCCAAGTATTTGCATTCGTTTGCTGGGACCAAGCAACGAAGATGTTCTGACCATCGGAGCTTGTAACGGTGAAAGGAAAACTCGTGTCGCTACCAATCTGCGGGCCTTGGCTTAGCTGAATTGGGGCGGACCAGTTCTCGCCTGCGTCCGAAGTGGTGTACATGTAAACTTGGGACTTTGGTCCCCCTGGATACGTGTGAACAGCTATCCAGGCGGAATTGTTGTAAGCCCAGACCATCGGTGCCCAAGTGTCGTTGAATTGAGGAGCCAGAACAGAAGGTTGAGTCCAATTGATACCGTAGCTGTTGCTGTAAGAATAGTAAACGACGCTAGAATTGCCTTTTGATTCCCACGCCGCGTAAGCGTTAGGGCCATATGTCCATATCCAAGGCTCCGACCCCCAAGGATGCAAACTCTCGCTCTGCCAGCTCTGACAATTGTCTGAGCTGACAACTAGACCCGCGTCAGAAACGGCGTAAACATACTGGCCTCCCCAAGCAGCAATCTCGGGCTCATGCTGAGTTCCGTAATTGTAAGGAAGAGTCCAGGTCCCCGGAGCTCCGGAATCGTTGCTGCAAGAAACGAACGAATAGGTGCCAGCAGACCACGCAACGTAGACGTTATCGCCCCAAGAAGCGATTACGGGCGTGATGTTGCTAGAGTTACCATAAGTGAGCTGTATCGTCCAACTAAAGCTCTCTCCGTAGTTGGTGCTCGTCGCTTCCATAATCTGCGCGCTTCCGTCAACGACTTCTGGCCACACCACGTACACGTTACTGCCATTTGCTGACAACAGCGGCGCCGACGAATAACCGCCATCCTGAGCGAGGTTCAAAGGAGCAGAAGACAGGGGCGGATACCACGTCGCTCCGCCGTCCGGACTCATTCTGAATTCTAGGCCGCTGTTGTTCTGCGCCCACACAACATAGACGTAGCTTCCCGAGTTCCAAATGTCAGGATTCGAGGCGTTCGCGCCGATTTGGCTAAGATCGATTGATCCTCCAAAGGCCGGTTGGGACTGGCCGTACACCCCCACTGGTTGGAAAGAAATCCTTGAAGAAAGCACGCTCGCCAAAATAATTAGAGCGCAAGCTGCGATCAAGACCCTTCTATTGAGATTAGATCTCGGTCTGCAATTATGGCGCATGAACTACAGGTACTGATTTCGAACCTGCGCCTAAATAACAATGAAGTCGCGATAAGAGCGTCTCTACTTCTGATACATCTCGCTACAAGAAATACAAAGTGACCATCCGGTCTTGATATCTCACAATTAGAAATTCCCCTTCAAATAGATTGAAGATCCGTATTGTAAAATCAGATCACAGATTGGTACATCGCATTCTAACCAATTCGGAATCAAGAGCTATTCTTACCTGCAGTCTTGGAAGGGAGGACAGCTACTAAATGGCTCAGCAACTAAATCCAGTTTTTACTCGCCAGCTATCAACAGCTCAGACAAAGAAGATCGCAATAATTGGCAGCGGAATCGTTGGCTCGGCCACTGGCTCAGCATTTCTCAAAGCTTCATTGCACGATGTTACCTTCTACGACGTGGCAAAGTCGCAGCTAGACCGTGTATCATCGTCTGCTTTGAGCGTGTCTCATAGACAATTCTCGATTACCTCCGAAATCGAAATCGCTCTTGCAAGAGCGGACTATGCAATGGTCTGCGTTCCTACCCCGGCTTCCGGGGATGTAAACGAAATCTACGACTATTCGTTCTTGGATCAAGCCATGCAGGACATTGCCAAGGCGCGGTCTGAAGATTGTACGATCGTAGTGAGAAGCACTATCGATCCTTTGAAAGCAAGAAGTCTAGCCCAGCAGTACGGAAATGTGTGGTATGCGCCGGAGTTCCTGCGGGAAAAGACTTTCTTGGAGGACGCCTTGAGTCCCGAAAGAATCCTCATAGGAATACCGGACACGGAAAATCCATCAGATAGAATTGCCGCGACGCAGCTCTTCAGAAACTTCAAGTGTCCGAAGTACATCGTGTCTCTCGAAGAAGCTGCTTTCACAAAGCTTGTCACGAATTCATATCTGGCGACAAAGATTAGCTTCTTTAACGAGGTCGGGGAGATCGCGAAGTCCCTTCCCAACCTCGATCCTGAGATGGCTGCTGAACTGATAGCTCTCGATCCAAGAATCGGAAGATACGGCATCAGATCCGGAAAGCCCTACGGGGGAAAGTGCTTGCCCAAGGACTCGAAAGCATTGATAAAACTTGCAGGCGGCTTTGAAATTCTTAGGGCAGCGGATGAAGTCAACGAAAAACTTGGAGGTGGGTGCTGATGTTCTGGGCATTCCTTCAGATCATCGATCTTATCTACTTTCAGAGAGTAGGAATCTTTCTACTTTTCTTCAGCTTCATATGGGCCTACTTCTTAGTTAAGCTTGCCTTTGCCAGGAAATACAAGCCGTACACCGCGCCGTACCACTCAACAGTAAGCATTGTGGTTCCGACCTACCGCGAAAACAAGGAAATGCTGGAAAAGGCAATGGCTTCGATGAAAATGAACCTGGATCAGATTTCCGAGATCATCTACGCCGTCGACTACCGCGACCGAGATTCTCTTGCTGTGGTCCAGTCCCACATGGAGGAATTCGGCGGAAAGTTGTCTGGTTTCATCGTGGAGCAAAAGGGAAAAAGAGCAGCAGTTGCGCAAGGTTTGGAGCGGGCCTCCGGCCTGATTGCGATAGTCATGGATTCTGACACCATCATGGTCGACAAGAACACGGTGGGCGAGCTAATCAAGCCGTTCGCAGACCCACGCGTTGGAGGTGTTGTCGGAAACCAGAGGATACTAATCGATGACAGAAAGAAGATCCAAAAGAGAATCGGGGATTGGATCGAATCGATGCGCTCGAAGCTTTCTTACCCCGCAATGAGCAGCCAGGGGACTGTGGGGTGTCTTGCAGGGCGATGCATAGCGTTTAGGCGCTCAACAGTCATTCCGCATCTGGGGGAATTCCTAAATGAGAAATTCCTTGGAGTCCGCTGCGAAACCGGGGACGACCGATACATCACGAACGTGCTCCTCAAGAGCGACTACAAGACCGTGTACCAATCAACGTCCAAAGTCCTAACAGCAAGTCCTGACAGCTGGACAGGCTTCTTCAAGCAACAGATAAGATGGCTGCGCTCTTCGAGGCGCGAGACGATCATGAATGCGAAATGGATGGTAAAGAAGAGCTTCATCCTGCCCTTCGTCTACTTTTCGGACATCATAATCCCCTTCTTCCTAGCCGCCGTTATCACGGCTTCAGTCTTCGGCTTGGACCCGACCCCAGCCGCGGCTAGCCTTCACCTGGATGTGATCGAGCTTATCGCGATGGGCCTCTCTGGAGCACTGCTCAGCATTGGACTAAAGCAGCTGCCACATCTCAAGAGCAGCAAGGGAGAAACCGTTCTTCTTCCGCTCTATGCTCTGATGATTGGACTGATCCTACCAGTGCTAATGTTCTACGCGCTCATCACAATGCGAGAGCAAAAGTGGCTCACGCGCTGAGACTCACGAATAAGACAGGGGTGCTTACCCGACTGAGCCCGGGTAAGCACTTCCAAACGTATCCTTTTGTTCTATACGCTCTTTGTTTAGCAGTTAATCTCGATCTTCTCTTTCGTCGTAAATGCGCTTTGCCTTGCCTACTTCCACCCTCGGCAATGAGTTCGGAGGTAGGATCCTTAACTCGGGTGTAATCAATGCTACATTGTTTATGTCTGAAATTACTTTCCTGGCGAGCTCACTTGCTTTGGTTTCATCTAGACTCTCTTTTGCTTCGACTTCAATCAACAGCTTGTCGGCAGAGCCAGCGTGAGAGATAGTAATTCTGTATTCGTGCCCCAAATCCGGCTCGTGAAGCAGGATAGCTTCAATTTCCGACGGCCAAAAATTAACACCGGATATTTTGACCATGTCATCTGTCCTGCCTAGAATCTCTTTGTAGCGTCTGTGAGTTCTTCCGCAGTCACAGGACTTCGAATCCATAAGGAAAGACAAGTCTCTACTTCGGTATCTGATGAGGGGCATCGCCTCTTTCGCAAGAGTTGTGAACACGAGCTCGCCTTGTTCTTCGGGACCTACTGGCTCTCCAGTATTAGGATCAACGACTTCGACAAGAAAATAATCTTGCCAAATGTGCAAACCGTCGTGAACTCTACAGTCGTTCCCGACGCCGGGACCGTAAAGCTCGGTGAAGCCGTAGATGTCGAAGGGATCGAGGTCCCACAGATTTGTAATTCTCTTTTTCTTTTCCCTAGTCCAGATTTCACTTCCGAAAACTCCCTTACGAACCGAAGTCTCTTTTCGAAGATCTAATCCATCTTCTTTTGCGACCTCCGCTAGCCGGAAAGCGTACGACACAATCGCGGAAAACATCGTTGTTTTGAAATCAATCATGAACTGTATTTGGCGCTTCGAAAAACCAGCGCTGGCTGGAACAATCGTGCAACCAACCTTTCTTGCTCCGTGATAGAATCCAAAGCCGCCGGAGAACATCCCGAGGGACGGGGTTATCTGAAAGACGTCATCCTTCGTTAGACCTGACATGACCAATGCTCTTGCAGCAATCTGGCCCCAGTCGTCAAGGTCTTTCGCGCTGTGCAGCCCCAGGGTAGGAGTGCCTGTCGTACCGGATGTCGCATGCAACTCGGCAATTTCGTTTCTCGGGATCGCCATTGCCCCAAAGGGGAAACACCCACGAAGGTCTTCCTTCGTTGTGAAGAAATTTCGCTTGCTTAGATCTTCTATCCTATTGATGTCATCTAGCTTCAGATGTAGTTTCTTGAAAGTTTCTTTGTAAAATGGCGATCTGTCATATGCTCTTTGAATTGTCTCTTTGAATTTCCTCTCTTGAATCTGTTCGAGCTCGTCCGGGAAGAGCCTTTCGAGACTTCTGTTGAAATACGAATCCTGTTGCGGCAATTTGAGCGGGACTGGAGCTCATCGCGAAATCAAGGATATTAAACAATGAATTTCCTCGTGAAAGTCTCTCGAAGAATCTCCCGTGAAATAATTCATTAAATCCATCTGGAACAGCTCCTGAAACAGCCTTGAAAGAAATCGACGCAAAGGTCATCAAAGAAAATCTCAGCATGGCAAATTGCATTCAATTGATGCAGGAAATGTATACTCAAGAAAGAGAAATCGTCTCTTCCAAACCCCAGAGGTTTGCTGCTCGGTTTGACTCTGATTCCGTCATTTTATGCATGCCCGCATACTCTTTCCGCCTCAATCGGTACACTACCAAAATCGTGAGCGAGTTCAAGAATAATCCCAAGAAATACTCCCTACCAGTGCAGGGCGGATTGATTATTCTCATTGATTCGAGGAATTCCTCTGTTCTGGCCGTGTTCGACTCGCAAGCTATCACTGAGATTAGAACCGGGGCAGTGTCGGGTCTAGCAACCAAATTGCTCGCTCAGCCGAATTGTGAAACCGTTGGAGTAATCGGATCGGGTGCCGAGGCGCGGAGATTACTCGAAGCCGTAGCAGTAGCTCGTAATAGTGTTCGGAGAGCCAAAGTGTACAGCCTCCACGCTTCAAATGCCCAAAAGTTTGCAGAGGAAATGACAAAGAAACTCGGCCTCGACGTTGTGGCAGAGCAAGAAAGAAGGGCTGCGGTATCAAACGCAGACGTACTAATTGTAGCCACTAATTCCAAAACACCCGTGACCAATTGGAAAGAAATTCCACCCGGATGCCACGTGAATAGCATTGGCGCGTACCAGAATGAACTAGATGAAGATACCATTGTTCATTCGAAATTATTTGTGGATACAAAAGAAGGAGTGCTGGAGGAGGCAAAAGACGTCAATGATGCGATTCAAAATAGCAAAATCTCGAAGGATCACATTCAAGCTGATCTCAGCGAACTGCTCTTGGGTTTGAAGAAGGGAAGGACTGAAGAGCAAGAAGTAACTCTCTTCAAATCGGTTGGGATTGGTTTGCAAGATGTGTATGCATGCAACTTTGTATACGATAAGATCAGCAAAGCATAGCTCCTTGAACTTTTCAGACGATTGTAAAATCGATCCTGCTTTTTTCCTTCCTCGATTCTCGATAGTACCATTGAATTAGATTGATGAAAGTACCAGGAGCTCACTCCCTTACACGCGAAACAAAACGTCCACTACGAGCATAGGCAGTTGATTCTGTGTAGAATGCGCCTTGAAACTACGAAAGATAACGGTCTTTGACCGGATGAGGAGTTTTTTCGCATTCGGGACCCGCCCGCCGATGAAAATTCATCCCCTATATCTATTAATAGAGTACTAAAAGCAATGGCATGTGACACTTAAAGCGGTAAAACAAGCAAATACCAATGAAATCAAGCTCGATTCTTCAATTCAGCAAAACAATTCAAGCTCTTGGCAAGCTCTTCAAATGCTTTGCCGCCCTAAGGGAAAGAGCCATTATGGTCAAAGACGGATTTGCATCAATGACCGAGGGCAAAATGCTTCCGTCTACGACGTACAACCCGCTGATGTCATGCGATTCGCAGTTTAGATCTACAACTGATTTCGAAGGGTCTTGACCCATCCGGCATGTGCCTTGGACATGGTGGCTGGCATAGATCGAATCGAGCGTAGATTTTGCACCGGCTTCATTGAACGCTTCCCGGCAGAGTTCCCTGGCTTTAGAAATCCTTTCCTTATCTTTATTGGTAATCGGCTTGTGAAATTTTTGCTGAAGAGTTTCGCGATCTCTTAAGACTCGCCCGTCATTTTCGTCGTGAATGTTCACGAACACGCCCGCGTAGTGCTTGTATGCTCGGAGAATCTCCTTCTGCCTCTCGCCCCACAAAGGCAGCCCTTCCTCATCTACGATAAACTCTGCGAAGCTGAGAGGCCCTTCCATAACCTCAGAGGCTTCTAGAAGAAAACCTCCCTTTTCTTTTTGCGCAAAATCCTCCATCTGACCCGATAGTGGGTGGAGGACCCAGTTATTCAGCACGTCATCAAACCTGCCAAATACAATCGTAGCGGTATTCACCCCAAAGTTTCGCCCGATCTGCTTCGAGCTGGGAGAGGATCCGCTTGCCTCGTCTATCCCGGAGTCCCACAGAAGGAAAGGATCGTTCAAAGCACCAGCCGCTAGTATGATTGTTCGGGATCTCAGCCTTTTCGCCTCGCCCATGTCATTTATGTACTCAACTCCCTCTGCCTTTGTCTTCTCGCCGGACGCGGAAGAAAACAAGATTTTCGTCACAGTCGAATTGTGAATTACTTCTGCGCCTAGCAGTACCGCCGGGACAATGTACGAAACCAGAGTTCCCCGCTTTGCCTCGGTGGGGCAGCCAAACAGGCAGCCCGACTGGTCGCAGTTTTTGTTAATGTACGCGTTGACGGAATGGAATGGGTGCCCTAATTTTGTAAAACCTTGATTGATTTTCTTCAGCCCCTCGTCCCATTCGGTGTACTGTCGAACGCTGGTGTCCTTTTCGACTTGATCGTAGTACGGTTCGAGATCCTCCCTCGAAAACGGTAACCCTTCTTCGTTTCTTATTCCTGTGGATTCGAACCATTCCTTGTAATTCCAATCGGGCATCCTGTGAGCGACGGCTGTGAATATCGTTGTCGAACCGCCAACGCACCGCCCCATTCCGAGGGCTATCTCGTCCTTGAGTCCAATTTCGTAGTTGGATGTCCAGCGCGGAGTCCACCACAGATTTCGCAGCGCCAAAAGTTCAAACCGGCTAAAATCGTTCGTTGTGTAAAATCCGCCAGCCTCAATAACTGCGACCCGCCTTCCTGCCTTGGTGAGCTCGAAAGCCGCAGGGCCTCCTCCAGCGCCGGAGCCGATCACAATTGCGTCATAGTCGTATGGCACTGCAGAATCACTCTCTGTCATCCTGACCTTTCCAGATCCTGAGAAAGGTCCAGTCCTTCTTGACATCAGAGATGCGCTTCCCCCCAAAATCGACGTATTGCCACGCCGTCATTCCAGTGTAATTCGGGACGTGGAAATCGGAATAGAAAGCTTCGAGAACTATTGATCTCAGATCAAACATTTGCTCGCGAGTTTTCGGATTCAAATATAGCTCCTTCAAAACTTGGTTTCTTTGAATGGGATCAAGATCGTAGAAATTTTTTGAGAAAAAAGAGTTGGAAAGAACATCGACTGAATAGATCGACTGCCTGAAGTACTTCTGTCTCTCTGGAGTCATGTCGCACAAGCTAGAATCAATGTAACTCAAACCTCCAACCGTGAGAGCACCGGGATCCTTGGCAGAATCCTCACCTTCTGGAACTATGGCCTCGCAAAGAGCTTCGAAGAAGTGCCGCTCCTTTTCTGAAAGAAAATAGTATTCGTTGCCCATGCGGATTCAACGGCGATGCAAAAGGGCTTGTTAATGTTTGCATCTTATCGAAGATAGTGGATTGTGAAATATTATTTCCGCTATTTAGAAAAGAACTCTTTGAATTTATTTGGCCGCAGTATTTTCGATAAACTAATTAGCGACCGGACTTGTTTTTGAAAAACTGAGCTTCTAGAATTTGAGTGAAAACCGAGGCAATTTAGGCTCCAATTCCTCCGGCGAATCAACAAAGAAAGCAACCTCATTTGTCCGTGACGCAACTGGTCTTGTCAGGCAGCTCGGGGCACTCGACAGTTTTGTGCTGAATTTTCTCAGCATGAATCTCCTCGGAGTGTTCATCCTGGGGGTATTTGGAATTGGTCTTTACCCCTCTGCCGACATGCCGCTTTCAATTGGATTCGCAGTCATTCCAGCGCTGATAATTGCGCTGACTTACGTTTTCCTTTCGGTTGCAATGCCGAGAACCGGCGGCGACTACGTGTGGGTTTCGAGAATACTGAATCCTGCGGTTGGCTTGATGGTCAACTTTGCACTCACTTTCATTTTGTTCACCTTTATCGCACTCGACGTCGTCCTCTCGACCGAATGGGGAATCGGGGCGTTCTTTTACAATCTTGCAATAACCACAAGTGGCTCTACCGCAACTACCGCCGGAAACATTGCGACAATGCTTAGTCCACTCCCCGGCACGTTCTCCACAGATGGATGGATCGTGTTTGGGATAGCAGTTGTCTTTATCGTCCTAGTTTCACTTTCAGTCGCCCTCGGACTCAAGAGTGCATTTAGAGTTCAGAAGATAGTTTGGGTAATTGTCCTAATTGCGACAATAGTGTACCTCGGAATTGCTTTTGCGGTACCTCACCATACTTTTGTAACAAATTTCAATACATACTCGGGGTCAAATACGACTGCGATCCTTGCTGGTGCAACAAGTACTGGCATCCCAACGACCATCGCCCTGTCAGGCACTTTGCTCGGGTTCGTTTTTATTTTCTTGAATTTTACCGGTTTCAATTACTCGGCTTATGCTTCGGGTGAGATAAGAAACAGCAAAAGGTCGCAGACGATTGGAATGGTTGCTGCGCTCCTCGTGTTCGCTGCCCTATTGGTCTTGATTGTCGTGGCAACCCAGTACGTATTCGGATACAACATCTTCAATTCGATGGCTTATCTGTTTGACCAAATTTTCTACGGCACGAATCCAGCAGCTCCTTACTCCCCCTCATTACCGCCGCCAATGCCGCAATTCTTGATTGGCTACCTCACGAGCAATCCAATTTTGATCTTCATCATCTGCATTGGTTTCGCGCTATCGCTTCTTGTGAACGCAGTTTCTTACATATTCATAGCAACTCGAAATATGTTTGCGTGGTCGTTTGACAGATCGGTGCCTGAAGCGCTTAGCAAGGTAGATGAGCGATTCCACTCGCCGTACGTCGCCCTTATGGTTACAGCGGTACTTAGTGTTGTAATCACGTTCTTTACTGTCTTCACAACCGCTTCGAATTTTTTCAGTTACATCACTTTCCTGTTTGCCATACTTTACGTCATTGTGGGAGTAAGTGCTGTCCTTTTCCCGTACCGCAGAAAATCGATCTTTGAAGCATCTCCGGAATTCGTAAAGAGAAAGGTCGGTGGAATTCCGGTTATTGCGATTCTTGGAGTACTTTCAGTAATTTTCGCCATCTTCATTGGCTACGCGCTTTTCACTCCCAGCTATTCAGGATCATTTGTTGCAACGAACTTTGAGGTTGTGATCGGAGTGCTGGTTGTTCCGCTGGTGATCTACGGAATTTCCTATGCCTATCGCAAGTCAAAGGGCACGGATATCACTCTTATTCAAAGGGAAATACCACCCGAGTAGGGTCGAATTTTTTAGGCGCCAAGGTCTTCAAGAATGACTTTTGCGGCATTGTATCCGGCGGCGAGAAAAATGCTGCCGCCAGGGTGGCAAGACGAACTGCACAAGTACAATCCTTTGACAGGTGTCCTGTAATCCGCATAGCCCGGGAAGGGACGATTTGTATTTGATTGCTTGTAATCCATCCTTCCAAGACTCCAGTTTCCTGTCCTCATACTAACTATTTTTCCTGCGTAATCAAACGCTGTATAATTAAACCGAGCGAGTATGTTCTCTTTTGTCATGTTTGGGGCGTACTCGCGCCATTTTTCTTGGACTAGATCTGCATAATCCTCTCCAAGGCGAGAAAATTCGTCCCTTCCGCCTCTAAATCGATCAGTATTTGGCATCTCCCGATATGCAATTGCAACGTGTTTCCCTGGAGGTGCGTACGAAGGATCGAAAAGTGTGTTCACGCCTACTTCGTATCTCGGCACTTTGGGAAGAGATCCCGCCGATAGTTCTCTCAGATCGGATTTTAGGTCATCGTAACTTTCGTATCCTATGTCTAGACTCCAAGCTTTGTTGACGCCTGGCTCACTTGTGATGTATTTTGGAGCTTCATTGAGCTCAAAGTGAACGTTGAACAGCGCATTTCCGAGAAAACTAAAATTTTGAGCTTTTTTTCGAATACCTACTGTTTCGGATGATTCGTCAAGAAGATCGACAAAAGTAGAGTATACATCCGTCGCGGAGACGACGGCCTTTCTTGCGCGAACGACTTTATCGGGATGCAACTTGCTCTCTTTAGACAGTTGAATTCCGCTTGCCCGACCGTTTGTATCAACAAGGATTTTTTCAGTCTCGCATCCGGGAAAAATCTTGCCGCCATGATAGGCGACGATCCGTCCGAGCGTGTGC
>JASHSF010000263.1 GCA_030036955.1 Nitrososphaerales archaeon | reverse complement strand
TGGAAAGAAAGGTTCGGGCAAGTTTGTTCCCGGCGCATTGTTTGGAAGCCCAAATGTCATCGCTGGAGGAGAAACTAATCGTGTCAAGTGAATCCGCCCTGGTCGCATCACCCCTCCCGGACATCCTTGCCGAAGCTAAGAGGATAGTCATAGTAGCAAGAAATAGGGGGGTAACACTTCGTTTGCTAGGAGGAGTTGCTTTTAGACTGCGGTGCCCTAGTTCTTCCGAAGAGAATCTGACAAGGCCGATAGCTGACATAGATTTCTTCGGAAAAAGCCGAGAGAGGAGCTCTATTGATCGTCTCTTTAGAGACATTGGCTATACTGCAGGACTCAATGCCATCAGGTATGATAGGTTGCTTTTCTACGATGAGAAGAACAGACGGAAAGTGGATGTATTTCTGGACATTTTCAACATGTGTCACAAGATTCTCCTGAAAGATAGATTGCAGCTGGATGAAATTACTCTAACGCTCGCAGATCTTTTGTTAACCAAGCTTCAGGTCTTTGAATTTACAGAAAAGGAATACAAAGATTCTTTGGCCCTCTTGAAGGATTATGAATTCTCGCGGGAGGAAAACAAGAATGCAATCAATCTGAACTATATTGCAAAGCTATGCAGTAGGGATTGGGGTCTATTTCGAACTCTGACAATGAACCTCGAAAGACTCCAAGTGCGTCTGCCTAATTACTTCCCTGAACCTGAGGAACAATCTCAATTGAAGAAGAAGATTGTGCAGCTGAGAGATCTTATCTTAGTCGAACCAAAGTCTTTAGGCTGGAAATCGAGAGCGATTGTCGGAGAGCGAATGAAATGGTATGAATTACCATCCGAACCCGCACCGAACGCGATGATCCAACCTTAAGGATAGTCAGACAAACGACGCTCTAGGTTTTTGCCTTTCAAGCGAGTCGAGTGTTTTGCATGACTGGTAGCGCAGGAATACCGTCAATCAAACCAAAATTGTGATGCTGTAGAAGATTTTACAAGACAACATCGTAGCAGTCGCCGTTCATAGCGATCTGCTTTTCTTCGTAAGGCGCGTTAACTCGTCTCTTGTATTCATCCTTGATGTCTACTAGTACTCCTACGATAATTGTCTTTATCCACTCGTCAATGTCGCCGGAAAATCTGTCGGTTGATAGGGCAGCTCTCTCCAGTCCTCCACAGGTTGCAGCATATATCCAGTAACGAAATTCCTTTTGCCATACACCACTCTTTACAAGATTTTTAGGCACAAGCTGAATTACTCTTGTAAGTGAGTAGTTAAGATCTCCAGCCCAAAAACTGCCGTCCGAATTCCCGGTCTCGAAAGCGATTCGAGCGAGCTCGCGAGAAGATTCGGCGCTATCTTCAACTGCTCTTGTCCTAGCGGCGAGACAGGCAAGCTCGTACGAAATTTCGCGAAACCTTTCAAAATAAATTTGAGATATCTTGTGGGGATTTGACGCCTCTTGTTTAGCGCTAGCTGCGAGCTCTTCTGATACCTTTTGAATTACAGGGTCAAGCTTGTCTCTGTGATCCTTCTTTACGTACGGCATGGACGTGTACATTTGTCCTTCAAATTTGCCTCTGTATAATTGCTTTCGCCTAGTTTCTTGAAGATTCTTTCAGTGAATGGTGCGAAGAGCTAGGAAAGTTTCCGTCCCGGTTCCTAGCACAGTCCCAGCTCATTAGTGCAATAATCACGAACATATCTTTCAAGCATAAATATTCCTCCGACGAAAATATCGCGAAAGATTAGCCCGTAAGGCCCCGGAGCCTATACGAGTAAGATCAAAAAAAGAAATGAAGGGAGGATTTTCCTCCTTTACGGGTCTATTCTTTTTCTTCTTCGTCTTCTTTGGCGGTCTTGACAGTCTTTTTCTCTATCGCCCTGGTCTTCCAGGATGAGGTCGCACTTTTCTTTGACTCGTCCGGGTCGCCGATACCTGCCTCTATTATCATAAAGTTCGTGTCGCCGTAGGGGTGGCATGGGCTGTCAATCATGATTGCTTTTCTTTCCTGTCCAGCCTTTCTCAGGTAGACGCGGTAAGTCGAGGCGTGCCCAATGATGTTTCCGCCCGCTGGTTTCGTCGGGTCGCCGAAGAAAGTATCGGGACTCGCTTGCACTTGGTTTGTGATCACGATTGCGATGTTGTATATTTCCGCGATGCGCTTCAGCCTGTGCATTACTGCATTCAGCTTCTGCTGCCTCTCGGAGAGAGTTCCCCGTCCGACAAACTCAGCGCGGTGAAGGCTGATTATGCTATCAACTACAACGAGTTTGATCGCGTTTTGCTGTATTAGGTTGCCGAGCGCCTTTACGATGAGCTCGAGGTGCGATGCGTTGTATACTTTGGCAACGTGTATGTTCGAGAGCGCCTTGTCTACGTCAGCTCCTCTCGCTCTTGCAATTTGAGCGACGCGTTCTGGTCTGAAGGTAGATTCCGTGTCGATGTACAGTACGCCGCCGCCCAGCCCGTGCTCTTCAACCGGAAGCTGAGCAGAGAGGCAAAGCGTGTGGCATATCTGTGTCTTTCCGGAGCCAAATTCACCGTAAAATTCTGTCACCGCTTGGGTCTCGATTCCCCCGGCAAAGAGGTTGTCCAGGTTCTTTGAGAAGGTGGTGCACTTTACCATCTTGCTCCGTCTGTCAAATAGCTCCTGGGCTGAGACCAGGTCTTTCTCCAGATAGCCCTTGTCTCGGAGCAGTCTCTGGGACTCGAATATCAGGTTGTGAGCAGTTTCTTCGGTAATGCCCAGGTTCTCAACAAGTTCATTCACCGTCGCTGCCGCGAGGTCGAGGATTGTGGTCACTCCTCCAGCTTCTAGCTTTGCCTTTGTAGCAGGCCCTACTCCCGGCAGATCTGAAATATCAACTTCGATTGCTTCGCTCATACGATTTTACACTCTTCCGATAGCATAGTATATTTACAGTAGGATTACTGTAACATTATTATACTTTGCTGTTTCTGGCCCCGGGTGCTAAATTGTGTAAAACGGACGAACGCACTGATTGACTCCGGGCTAATCCTATCATTGCTACGCTTTGCGCATGTAGAATCTCAGAGTCAGTGGGACAAATATCACCACGACAGCGGCTGATCCGACGATTGAAAGCCAGAAATCGTTTCCAATGGTCCCTTGGTTCAAAAGTTGTCGGACTGCGCTAACTATGTAAGTCAGCGGATTGATATTCACAAAGTCCTGCAACCAGCTGGGCAGAGTTTTGGTCGGGACGAATGCGCCGGATAGAAAGGCCAGTGGGAACAAAATCGCATTTGAGATTCCGGACACGACCTGCGTCGTCGGAGCTACAGTTCCGAGAAAAGCGAATATCCAGCCAACGCACCACGCTGCATAAATCACAAGTATGGCAGCTGTTAGCACTGCAAGGGAATTCGCCCAGCGAAAACCGAGGAGATATCCTATGCCGAACGTAAGACCCGTTGCGATTGCGTAGCGAACCAGGTCTGCAAGGAGAGGTCCCATCAGGGGGGCAATGCGCGCAATGGGCATTGACTTGAAGCGGTTGAACACGCCCTTGTCCATGTCTTCCCGAAGCTGGACTCCGGTTGCAATCGAGGCAGTCAGGGCTGTCGTCGCGAGTATGCCCGGAATTATTATTGGCAGATAGCCCTGTACGCTGCCCGAGATTGCTCCACCGAATAAAAACGCAAACATGCCGGTGAAAAGAATCGGCTGGATTGTTACATCGAAAAGCTGTTGGGGTGTCCGGCGGATTAAGAGCAGACTGCGGTATGCCATTGTCAATGAGTTAACCACAGTGGTTCGCAAGGATATACGATTTTTAAGATCCCTTTCTTCGGGCGGGATAATTTTCTGTGCACTCATCACTGACCTACCCCTTCCAATTTTGGAGTTCCAGTTAGCGCGAGAAATACCTCATCAAGCGTTGGCTCTAGTACGCTCACGGCGGCGAGACGGATACTTCCTTCGCGCAGGGCGATAAGCAGATCTGTGACGCTATCGGGATTTGCCATGGGCGCGGTTACAAGTGCAGGTTCTGGATTCGACGGCTTTGTACCGAGCATCTTCTCGGTTATGCGCATCGTCTCGTTGAGGTCTTTTTCACTCGCCAGCTCCAGACGAAGGGTCGCCTTGCCGATTGCCGCTTTCAATTTGTGAGGCGTGTCTTCTGCCACAACGTGACCGTGGTCAATCACGGCAACTCTGTCTGCTAGTTGATCGGCTTCTTCTAGATACTGCGTAGTTAGGAGAATAGTAGATCCAGTTTTTACGAGGCGCTTGATGATATTCCACATTTGAATCCTCGTGCGGGGATCGAGACCAGTCGTAGGCTCGTCAAGAAAGATCAGAGGTGCCTGTACTATGAGACTCGCAGCGAGATCTAGCTTGCGACGCATTCCCCCGGAGTACTTTTCAAGCGTCTTGTTTGCACTGTCTGCTAGCTCAAACTGTTCGAGAAGTTCCTTCGCTCTTCTGTTGGCTGCTGAACGGCTGAGACCGAGCAACAGTCCGAAGATAGTGAGATTCTCGTATCCGGAGAGCTTTTCGTCGACTGCTGCGCTCTGACCGGTTACGCTGATTAGTTGGCGGACGACGTGGGTCTCTGTCCGGACATCATGCCCGAAGATCTTGGCGCTTCCGCCATCGGGTTTGATTAATGTGGCAAGCATATTGATGATGGTAGTCTTACCGGCACCGTTAGGACCGAGCAGTGCGTAAATTCCACCATTTGGTATCGAGAGGTTGACATTGTCAACGGCGCGATTTTGTCCGTAGACCTTCACTAGGTCACGCGTTTCCGCCGCGAATGCTGTATTTTTCTTATCATAATTTGAATCTTGGGTTTCCAATCCTTGTAGCATTAGAAATTATCTGCCCAAGCCGAATCGGCGAAGAATCTCCGTATAAGTATATCTAATGCATAATACGATACCAGTGTCAATAAAGACACTGTATTAGAAACACTTTATACTATCCCATCAAAGTATCAATAGGTACTCAATGCCTCCGACTATCAAAGACTCCATGATGCGCGAGATAAAGCGTCGGATAGGGCCTCAGGCCGTCCCAAGAGGCTTTCTTGCCACGTATATCCTTTCCATGATTTCGCGCGAGTATCAAAATGGGTACTCTATCATGCAGGGTATCGGCGAAAAGAGCAAGGGTGCATGGCGTCCCGGTCCCGGTACGATATATCCGATGCTCAAAGCGATGTCAAAAGAGGGATTGATCAAGCCTTTGAATCCAATCGGACGGCGCGGAGACAAGAGTAGCACAGACTATTCCATAACCGAAAAAGGAAGAGTGCAACTCAACGAGTGGCGTAGGTTCATAACGGAACAGCGAACTGGAGATTACGGAATGCTCGCGATTTTCACAGAGTTGTTTTCAGCCTCCGCCATTATCTCTTTTTACATGGATCACATGCCAATGGAATATGCGGTTGTCTTTGAAAAGATCGGAGAGCTCCCTCCTTCTGAAAAAGAAGAAGTTCTCAAGAATATGAAGGAACTGGTGGAGGCACAGCTGACAAAGATCGATTCTAATTTGAAGAAAAGATAGGCCTTGGCCGGGGTTCAATTTCTTTCCAATCGAAACCGAACGTCCATCCGTCCTGCAAGATACTCGGCTTGTCTTTCTTAGGAAAGAACGAGTAACGTACTTGAAAAATGGTACGCTCGCCATTCGCAAAAAATACTCAACATGCGCATTCTCTCGTGACAAATCGAACTGCAGGAAATGGAATCTGCTCCTTCCGCCTGGGCTTTTTGTACGCCCGGAAAAGAGAATGTATCATCATCCAAGCGAGCAATTACTGAACTATTTGGGGCATTGAGCGAAATCGGACTTTGAACAAGCAAGCGACTTGAGAGAAAAATTTCGAGAGGGCAATGAATTTTTTAGGCAACGAATCACACTAATTCGGGGAGAAATCCCTGATAAGAGAATTTGACGCTTTACTGTCCGAGATGCGGGGAGAGCAATCCTGATGACGCGAGCTTCTGCAACTTTTGCGGCGCGAGCCTAGCTACTGGAGCGCGCCCACCGCCAACCAATCCGAACGTAAAGACTTGCTTTTACTGCAACAAGCCCCTTACGGGTGAAGACGCTTTTTATTTTCACTGTAAATATTGCGGTCAGGACTTTTGCTCGGCGCATAGACTGCCGGAAAGCCATCTCTGCAAAAGTAATCCAATCAGAAGAACACTGCCCACTACGTCCAGTCCGTATTATACAACGGGCGGCGGCTACACGAGCTCGACGTATACAAAACCAGGTCGCGGAAGAGGTTTCATTTCCGACCCAGGAAAATATCTGATTATACTAATTTTTTCTGGACTCGTCATCGGCGGGCTTGCCTCATTGGTAAGCTACGACGGTATACCATTGGTATATTTTCTTGTGCAAGTGAATTATCTTGTTTTCGCCGGTTGGGTCCCGCCGCTGGTAACTTCAATCATTGTTGTGGAATTCGTTTCTCTCGGTATACTGGATGTAGCCTTTAACGCGATCTCCGTGTTCTTTGTCGATGGACTCCTCAAGCAGATTTACTCAACAAAGCAATACTTTATCGTTTTTCTGGTAACAGGTGTCGTAGGGAATCTGGTTAGCCTATTCGGGTACGGAAATGCGCCGATTGTTAGCTTCGGCGCTTCCGGTGGTATTTTCGGTCTGGTAGCGGGCGCTCTTACAGGTGAGTATGCCTTAACTGGAAGATTCAATAGGAACCTGATAATCTGGTTCGCGTTCATCTTCATTTATAGCAGCTTCCTCGGGGGGACGGTTGACATCTATGCGCATCTTGGTGGGGCCGTCTCTGGCCTGATCGCTGGTTATTTTGTAGGAAAGTCGAGAAAAAGGACGCCCCGCTATGTGTACAGATGACATTCTGTCCACAAGTTATAACAAGTTGATAATTCGCAAGATCTTCTGCGTGTTAAAACATGGTCACAGAAAAAGTAATGCACTTCGAGGGCAAGAACAAGGATCTCGGAATGCTGCAGCAGCAAATAGCTCAGCAGCTTCAGGCAGACGGATACAAAGTCCAATCTGCGAATGCTCCCCTTGGATTGGTAGTCCAAGCTCAAAAAGCCGGAATCCTGAGGGACATTATCACGGCTGACAGAGCGTTTACGATACTTATCGCTGGCGATCCGAACAACTTTACTGTTCACATTGGCATAGGAAAATGGATTCAAAACATTGCCGTTGCGGCGGCTGAGGCGATTCTGTTGACTTGGCTGTTTCTTGCTGTAGATGTTCCCGAGATGTTATGGACGGTTCACGTCGAGGGCGAAATCGGGAAGAAAATCACTCAGATCGTAGGCTAATCTTCACACGAGAGTAGCCGATCACTGGTCGGCGCAAAAACTATAGTATCTGGAAAGATACAGATTTCTCAGAACGAGATCTGCCCAACAAAGGAAAAAATGATGACGACGCCCTGGTCGTCACGGATATGCTTCAGGAGTTCGTTTACGGCAAGATTAGCTCGCCGAGAGCAAAAAAGGTCATAGAGCCCGTAAAGGATCTTTTGGAGGCAGCCAGATTTACAAAGATTCCCGTAGTATACGTGTGCGATTCGCATCTTCCAAACGATCCTGAAATCAGAGTCTGGGGAAATCATGCGATGAAAGGCAGCGATGGAGCCAGGGTAATTTCAGATCTATCTCCAAAAAATGGCGACTACATCCTCGAGAAACGAGTATACAGCGCCTTTCATGAGACAGGACTCGATTTGCTGCTCCGAGATCTAAACGTTAGTTCCGTCGTAATCGTTGGATTGTTAACTGAAATCTGCGTAAGGCACACCGCGGCGGATGCGTTCATGCGTGGATACCACATTCGGATTCCTAGCGATTGCGTTGAAGCGTTCTCAGAAGAA
>JASHSF010000262.1 GCA_030036955.1 Nitrososphaerales archaeon | reverse complement strand
AGCTAGCCGTAAGAATACGCTCGGGAGGCCAGTGGTTGGTCCCTCTCCTTGGATGGAGTAGAAAATTTCACTGACCTTCATTTCACTTGCATTGCGATGCTAAGCAATTTCAAGGTTGGGGACAGAGGAAGATTTTGTCAGCTCCGAGTCGGCGTGTTAAGATATTATAAGTGGATTCAGATCAAAAATTGTCATGAATGCATTCATCTCCGTTGACATGGAAGGGCTTCCCCACATTGTCTCTGGCGAACACCTGTCTCTCGGGAAGAGACTATACGATGAAGCAAGATCGATTATGACAGAATGCACGCTCGCGATGGCAGATGAGCTGCATAAAGGAGGCGTCAATAGGGTAATCGTCGCTGACAGTCACGGCCCGAAGGTAAACCTCATCCCGGAGAAGATGCCGGGCTACGTCAGCATTGTTAGAGGGAACCCGAGGTCAATCTCGATGGTAGCGGGTGCAAAGGGAAGTGACGTAGCGCTCTTTCTCGGTTACCACGCAAAGCCAGGCACGCCCAATTCGACTTTCGACCATACTATTGACAGCGCCGTTCTCCGCACGGTCAAACTCAACGGCGAAGAAGCTAGCGAATTCTACATCAACGCTGCTACTCTCGGAGAGCAGGGCGTGCCAGTTGCTCTGGTCGCGGGCGATAAAACTCTGCTCGAGGACGACGTTTCAAGGTTTGCGCCCTGGGCTGTCGGCGTTCCGCTGAAGGATAGTTTGGGGCGCTACGCGGCGATCTCGCCTTCGATGGAAGAATGTCTTAAGAATATTCGGAGTGGAGTGCAGAAAATGCTGGCGGACTTTCCTAAAAAGAATAACCTCTTGAAGCTAAAAACTCCGATCGAACTCGAAGTGCATTTTGAGAACACGGCGTATGCCGAGATGGCTTCTCACCTGCCGGGGTCGGAAAAAATCGGAGGGTGGGGGGTTCGCTACAAAGCTAAGAGTATGGAAGAAGCGTACAGGGTGACGCAGCTCCTCACCTTTGTTGCTGAGGGAGTTCGCTCGAGCATTATGTAAGTGAAATTTCACTTATTTCCGGAGCAACGATGTATAGTTCCGCTCTGGTTGAATGGAATCCAAGAGGTCAACCCGTTCGCTTGAATCTTGCTTTCTACCCAAATGATCTCTTCGCCACACCTTTTACACCTTGAAACATGAGCTTCTCCCACAGAATAGCTCGCCTCCTAGATTCATTTGGGGAGCTCGTGTATTTGTTTCACTACTACGATTATCACTTCTGGGAACTACTACGCCGAAATACATAGAAATGCTTCGAGTTTTGAAAGATCAAAAACCCGCATGCATAATCCAGTGTGGTGCCCCAAAAGAAGGGATGAAGACTTCTGTGAAGACAACATTCTTCAATACACCTGGGCCTACTTGCTCGATTTGTGCTTTCGTTTCGGGCCCCTTTGTGAGATTCACCATTGAACCAATATATTGGGTGCATCGACCACTGCACTTTGATTTTACGCGATCATATAATTTCTCTAATGGTTCTTGTTTGTCTCCAATCATAAATGGCGATTCGGTCAGGTCCAGCACGACAGCGTCAAATTGACGGGAAGTATTTCGTAGGAATTCATACGCGTCTCCAATTATGATTTCAAGTCTTGGACTTGTCAGGGTTTCTTTCATTTCAGGTATGAATTGTTTTGATGCTTCGACTACATCTGAATCAATTTCAACCATTACAATCTGCTGAATTGATGGTGACTTTAGCAACTCTTTGGTCGTCTGGCCACTTCCCCCTCCAAGCACCAATACGTTTTTGAGATCTGTGTGCAGTATCGGCCGACAAAGAGCTTCATTGAAAATTTCTGCATCGTATTCGGAGTGTTGAACATTACCATCCAGAAACAGCATTATGCCATATGCATCATTGTCAATTATTTCGATCTTTTGATACTTTGATCTGTTAGAGTAGAGAAATTTCTTTGCGTGATAAGCTACATGAAGTCCCTTGTACGCTTCATATACGACGTATTCCGAGGTTTCGAAAGGGATTGTTTTCAAACTCGAGCGTGTCAAATAACTCAAATTGATATCTCTTAATCCTGCAAGGAAACGAAACACCCAACGTCCACTATATAATGAGCTTACTGATTATTATGAAATTATCGAGGAGAGAGACTGGAAAAGAGAGTTCAATCTGATCAATTCCATTATTCAACGGAATAATTGTAGCCGGATCATTGATCTCGGTTGTGGTAGTGGGTACCATGTAAATGAATTCGCGAAGAAGGGCCTGTCAGCTCTTGGGCTAGATATTTCGAGGAATCTCATCAGTTTTGCAAGGGCGAGGGCAAAGGCACAGAAATCGGGTGCAGATTATGTAGTTGGCAATTACTATCATTTCAAAAGCGTGCGGAAATTTGATGCCGCTCTTTGCCTTAATTGGTCCATACCAGTGAAGAACCAAGAAATTAAGAAGTTCTTGGACAATTCAAACCGATTGATCAGAAATGGTGGCTTGTTGATATTTGATTATGAAAGAAAATCTGAGATCGTTCACTCTGATCTCAACCATATGATAATTCAGCAATGGGAAACAAAGGGCCAGAAGATAGCTAGAATCTCCGTCGGTGATTTAAAGTCTTCAATATTGCGAAGCCAAGATGTTTACGTAGTTTTCAATGGACGTGCTAGTTTCAAGAATAGTCCGGTGGAATCGCGCCGATATGAAAGAGTCAGCGAAAATGATGGAAGCATTCAAACATACATCGACCACTCCTTTGTAAGATTTTTTTCTCGACCTGAAATCAGGGAAATGGCTTTCAGAAGCAAATTCAAAGTGAAAGAGATAAGGAGGCTTCCAAGGACCAAATATACGCGTGAGTATGTGATTCTCGAGAAGTTCGCAGAAGCGTAGGTGCTTTACACATAACGGCGATTCAAGTTGGAAGATGACAAAGACAAGGATGCACAAGTTCTTCGGTATTTCTGCTCAAGCTGTAGAATATTTCAACATCCTGTGGTTCTTCAACATCCAAACTACCTGTCTCCTACCGCAGAACATGGCTGTGAATGTCCTTGCCATAGAGGTGGAGAATGATCTGCCTTTCTGACTCTTTATCCAGAAGCCCCGAAGAGGTTCGAAAATGCGGAGCTTCGCAAGATTGAATAGCACTTGCCATCTTAGACCATGTTTTGAACACGGATCATGAGCTCTGAATTTATTCGGAAAATGTCTTCCCTTAGTGAAAGGGGTGAGAGCTTTGCCACGGCGACGGTCGTGCAAACGACGGGCTCTACAACTGGAAGGATTGGCTTCAAGATATTGATTTCGCATGAAGGCTCAGTACTCGAAGGAAACCTTGGCGGTGGGTGCTCCGAGAGTGTTGTCGTCGAGCAGGCCCTGGAAGCAATCAAAGAGGGAAAGCCAAGGACGATGAGTGTACTACTTGAGGAAGAGGAAAGGGGCGGCATCGGAGCAAACTGTGGGGGTTCTATGGAGATTTACATCGAACCCTTCATTCAGAAAGATCAGCTCGTTGTTTTTGGCGGAGGCGGCGAAAGAAGCATCGCTGGGCCGCTCGTCCAATTTGCGAAGATGTTGAATTTTGACGTGGCTGTAGTAGACCCGGGAGCTTCACCGCAAATGTACCCTGAAGCTGACAGAGTGATTCCAGAGTTCCCAGACAAGGCAAAAGATCAATTAAAGTTTGGAAGGAACACTTTTGTCGTGATCGTTACAAAGCACAAGTACGACGAGCCAGCGCTTAGAGCAGTCCTGGGTCTAGACGTTTCGTACATAGGGCTTGTGAGCAGTTTTCACAGAGCAAGCGCGCTGTTTAAGGAGCTGGCGGAGAAAGAGGGAGCAAGAGAAGACGATCTGAGAAAGATACATGTCCCGATAGGGCTTGATATCGGCGCGCAGTCCTACGAAGAAATTGCGCTCTCCATCGTGGCAGAGATAATCAAAACACAAAGGGGAGGAAGCGGGAGATCGATATCGGAGTACAAGGGAGTGTACTCGGGAAATCAGGTAGCGCCTTCGTCACAGCTCCCGCCTTCCAAAAGGGCCCAAGAAGGTTAGAAAGCTACTGAGCCTCTTTTGGGAAATACAGGACATCGTTAGCCCGTAATACCCCACTAAAAGGGGTATGGCTCTGAAACCTCAGTTACCTCGTTTGCCATTGGAAAAATTTCACTTGACAGCTCCAGCAAAATATTAAAGTTACTGTAATTTTACAGTAAATACAGGGGGCCTTCTAAAGACCGCCTGTACAGTCAAAGGAGCCACAACAAGTTTTGCCTTACGTTCCGAATATTTGTGAGATTTGCGGAGAGGAATATTCCTCGACTTTTGATCTAATGGTTCACAGGAGCTGGCACAGACCTCTGCGGGAAGATCGAGAGCTAGGGGTTCGTGAGACAAGTGGAACCTAAAATGGGCGCAGTCGATATCATTGGACTTTTTCCATTGCAATGTTCGAAATGCTTGCTCCTTTTCGGAGATTATTTCGAGCTAAGAAGACATCAAGAAAAATTGCACGTTCGCAAAAAGACCGGATGCATTGCAACTTGCTCAAAGCATGATAAGATCTGCGGCATTGTGCATAGAATCGGCGACAGAACACATGCTCACATTCTTGGCAGAAGGTTGTGCTCCTGGGAATGACTGCTTATCTTACCGAATTGCGAAAGCTCAAACCTCGTCGAAATCAGGACAAGAACAGGAAGGAAGAATTTCGATAGTTTGAACTGGCGTTACGCGAAAGAATCCGTGCGGGCAAAAATTGCCGCAAGGGACTCGACGGATGCCATTATTGAAGAGACCTTGTCTAACCCACAATCGATCGCACATGGAAATAAGAGGCGATTGATAGCACAAAGAGAAAGAACGAAGAGTAATTTCGGCGTGCTTCTTGTAAGGGTAATATATGAGAAAAGAGATAATGTAATGGTTGTCGTCTCGGCATATTGGAGCAGAGCTAACCGATACAAAGAATTATCAAAAAAGGAGTGAGCGAAATTGTGAGAGTAGAGTACGATAAAGATCTCGATATATTACAAATCAAACTCAAGGATGGAAAATACGCCATCAGCGAAGACATTAACAATAACACGATCATCGACTTGGATTCCGAAGGCCGGATACTCGGGATAGAAATCCTCGATGTTACCGAAATTATGGGGAAAGAACAAGTACGAAAAATGTTGAAGGCGGAAGCAGCAGTTTTGACTTAGCTTCAGACGGACCTTGAGATCTCTTCTGTCTACCGCTTGGGCTTGAAATCCTGGAGTGATCTAGAGCCGGAATTCTATTATGCGCACAGATTGCTCTGGCACACTTTGACTCGATTATGCTTGACGCTGGCCTCGCAAGCGTTCAAGTTCTAGAACAGCTGTTTTGTTGACTAGGCTTAAACCTTTGGCGTTTTCTATCAAAGTAAGGAAGAGGGAACAAATGAATCCAGAAAATAGTGTAGCGGGAAGAAAAATTGTATCAATTATTTTGGCTGTCGTCCTTGGAAGTTTGCTCGTTTTAGGAAGCGTTTCCCTTTTGGCCGTGAGGGCAAGCTCGCAGAGCGTCCCATTGAACAATGTTCAGATTTCTCTTCAAGTGCAAAATTCGAGCGACGATTCCTTTTCGATGAATGTTTTCAATACGACCGGGTATCAGGTCGCCTCCTCCCAGAGCGAGTATCCCGGGTTTGCTTTTGAGTTGCCAGCTGGGAGCTACATATTCACTGCCACGGCGCTAGATTCGGGCGCCCAGTATTACGGGGAAGTCGAGTACGGCTACCAGAGCCAGCAAGTCTCAGGTCCTACAAGTTTCACCATTTCGACTGAAAGCGTTTCTCAGATCTCCCAGACGAAGATTTCGATACAGGTGAATTATGCCAATGATTCGGCAGCAAGCGGCGCGTCAGTTTATGCGTCGGTCCTCGGACTATCGTATGGATTTCCGACACCCAACACTGGAATGTGGAATGAGACGGGAAGCGACGGGAGCGCGACTCTTACTGTGCCGGACGTTCCGGTGATAGTAAACGCGTACAGCACTCTTTTCGTAAAGCTCCCGACGAACATAACGACAATTCAAACCACGATTGCTGGAGAACAGGTGAACGTAACCGTGTACTGGCAACCTATGTACATCTCACTCTCTGGTTCTGCTTTAATCGTGCCGCCGGAAACTTCGGCGACAATAACGCTGCACTACAATCAGTATTACTGCGCGCCCATCCCCGTGCCCGTCCCTGTTTCGGTCACAACGGAGACGGCTAGCCCGCTGGGTTCTCCGACGCCCAGTACTATTGTTAACCAGCCGTGCATATACGCGACGGGGTCAAACGGTGCGTCGTCCGTCCCTCCAGGCACTGGTGGGAGCGGGGTGCAGGGAACGTCTGAGCTGACTACGACAGCATCTCCGTCCCTTGGAGGCAGCTCGCTTTCTCCGGCTTCGTCGGCGTTGACTGGGCTCGTCATCACAAATGTCTGGGTTCTCGTCGCAGTGCTCGCTGGCGCGTCGGCAATCTCGGTTGCCGGGTTGCTTGCGATAGTCCACAGCAGGCGAGTGCTCAGAAGCAGAAGCCAGATCTAAGGCTTTCAAGGCTGAACTGGCGGAATGAATGGCGACACACGTTTCAAAGCGCGCTGTGCTTTTTGCTGGCGACGAAGCGAGGGTCAGGGTGACGCGAAAGGATCTAAAAGCTGCACTTGAGGAATTTTTTCGCTCGGTACCGCTGGATGCAAGTCTCCAGGATTACGATAATGAGAGGCAGATGGAAGGAAATTGTCCGGGGGAGTCGCTCCCGTGAACGGAGGTTCAATAAGCAAGAGATTGATACTGAATGTCGTGCTACTCTGGCTTATGGCGGTGCGCGAGCTATGAAACTGAATGGGCCATTTTCCGCGTCGCCAGAGCCTCTTCGATGAGTCGCCTTCTTTCAATTTGAGATTCCTTTCGCTCTTCCTTTATCTCTAGTACTGTTTTGCTGCTCGCTCTTTCTGGAGACCCAGAATCAAAGGGAGGCTTGGGGTCATATTCTATCATAAGCTGGATTTTTTGAGCAGCATCTTGTCCATGAAGTCTATTCACTGTCGTGAGGGCGAGATCTATGCCTGAGGTCACTCCAGCGCAGGTTATGCGATTGCGATCTTCGACTACTCTTTCGTGAACAGGGTAAGATCCGAACAATGGTAGCAAATCCATGTAGAGCCAGTGAGTTGTTGCCCTATAGCTGCGAAGCAATCCTGCTACGCCGATGATTATCGCACCCGTGCACACTGAAAGTACATATTTGGCTTGCTCGCCTTGAGCGGAGACAAAATCTAACGCAGTCTCATTTTTGATTACCTCATTTACACCGCTTCCGCCTGGAACCAAAATTCCATCTAGAGTAGGACAAGATGAGAAGGTAGTGTCAGGAATTATCCTTAATCCATAGTCGCTTTTTACGGGATCTTTTGTCTCTGAAACTACGAGAATCTCGGTGTCTGGCATTCGGGAAAGTACATCATATGGTCCGGTGAAGTCTAATTGATCAACGTTAGGAAATATTATTGCTCCAAGTTTGAAGGTCATTGTTGGGGAAGTCAAACTGGATCATCCAGACCCAATTTATTTAAGATTGAGCAGCTTCGATTTCTTCTTCGAGGTCGTGAATGTACCATTCCTGGTGTTCAATGTGTTCTCGAACCTCTCTCATAGTTTTTCGATAGAGGTTGATCATTAGAATTCTAGCTTCAATGAAATTCTCGTCTTCCATTATCATTTTAATTACTTGTTCGTTTTCTTTCAGGAACTTCTCTAGAGCCCTTTCAGACTTTCGAACTATACTAAAACTAATATCATAACTATGCTGCGACTTTTCCTTCGCCATATAGTAATTGATGATCTCAAACCTGGATTTACAAAAGTCGGTTGAAAAGATCGGACGTCCGTATCAAATTGATTATCATTCCCTAGATTTACACGATTCACGAGGATGCGTCAACCCCTAGAATTATACGAAGGAACTGTCACGGGTGGAGCAGAATACTCAAATTTCTCTAGCTGGGAACAAATGCCTACTTCTTTGCTTGGGCACTCTCTTTCCCATTCTTTCGTCCGGTCGTCATTAGCAAGTCATTTCAATCTTCGACCGTAAATATCTAAGAGCGCTTGCGTTTTGAGTCGATTTTGTCCTCTTGACTCGTCCGGAAAAATTCTACTGCGAAAAGACTGGAAAAATTCTCAACGCTTTTAGCTCGCTTGAGTTTCGTTAATGCATTTACTCGTATCGTCCGGATTCATGGGCTACTAATCAGAACCGCGATCAAAAGAAAGATCGCCGCAACAACGCACCCGAGGCAGAGCCAGTTGGTATTAGAAATTGTTAGAGCAGGTTTATAATACACAAATACAATCATTGAGAAAATTACGAGTTCAGAACCAAGCAACGCCCCAAATGTTCGCTGGAGAGAAACTATGTCCATCGTCCAAAGGTACGCCAGAATGGTTGAAGCTGCTGTAGCAAGTAAAGCAATTACGGCATATCTGATGCTAGTTTCGAAAGTTGCGGTCATTTTTTCTGCGCCGCTACCGTAAGGCTTCGCATCACTCTCGCCATTGCGACAAATGAAATGAAGAGCAATATGAAATCAATCGCAGCTATTCCGATATTCACAGGAGCAGTCGTAAGTGAACTCATGAGGTTTGCAAAACAAACAGAACCCAAGATCAACGGAATCATGAACAACACGGTAATGGACTTGTTTTTGAGCGGAAGCGCCAATATCCGAAGGGGCAATTTTACGCGTACTTTGAACTTTCTAGTGAACACGAGTAGCGAGATTGCCCCTACGGCCACAGCTACTCCTCCGTTCACAATCACGGCGAGGCCGTCGGGAATTACCTGACCAGGAGTGAGGTAGCCCCATATTGTCAAGGTCAGGACCTCCGCGATCATGATGAAGCCCAGCGTAGAATAAAGAGGCCTTAGCTTTGGATTCCTTTGCGACCCCCTGTCCAGAAAGGGCAGTAGGGTGAACAGGATTGCGACGAGCGTTACTGCCCCAAGCGCGTAATAAATCCCGGAACCCTCAAATGACTGTATCTTCAAGATTTGATACATCCACAGAAAATACCACTCTGGCTGAGCCACGTAGTTAGCGGCTGCTTGTGCAGAATATTGAGCGGGAAGATGCACTGGAAACATTGCAGAAACAACAAACAATATGGCGGCGAACAGTGCTCCAATCATTGCAAAGTAAAGATAAATTGTGGGGAACCACGGAATTAGCTTCGATTCCTTCTTCACGCCCAAAGGAGGTTCAGACGCACCGTGGGCCTCAAACATGTACATCTTTAGGGCAAGCAAAGAAAGCAATCCCGCTGGAAGTACTATGATGTGAAGATCAAAAAACCTCGTTAGTTCTTCAGCCCCGCTACCCGATCCCGCAATCAGGAAGGTAAGGATCGGCCCTATTTGCACGGGGAGGAAGCTGAGCATTCCAATTGAAACATCTGTGGCGGATTTGGAAACCACGGTCCACGGTAGCAAGTATCCAGTCAAACCAAAGGCTAATACAATCAGTCCCATGGCCATTCCAATAACCCACATCATCTCGCGAGGTTTCTTTTGAACGCTCGAAAAGTATCCTCGGAAGAGATGAAGAAATGTAAGCAGGATCATAGCGTAGGCTCCATAAAGATGAACTGTTTCTATCAGGTTGCCCAGCGGTACATCGTTGATAATGAACAAGGTCGAGGAATATGCTTGGTCAATGGTTGGAACATAGTAAATTAACATCAGCAAACCCGTTACTCCCTGAATCCCAAAGGTTATGACGGCCAAAGCGCCGAGCCAGTAGAGAGGGTTCAGCGTGTAATCAGGCACTGGACGCAGGACTGTCGTTGTGAGCCCGAATCTGTTCTTGAACCACTCTACAAATTTTCTTCCCGGGTTCTGGCTCATACGTTTTCTTCGTCCGCTGGATCTCACGTGCTACTGGTTGCGGTTGAGCTCGCCACAAGAGTTCCGCCGGAAAGATCAGCCTGCATTACGCTCGCTGGATTAGTTGTTCCCGGCGTTCCATGGCCAAAAATTGTAGGCGGCCCCATCCCAACCGCGTAAATATCGCCTGTCGTGTTATCGTAGCTCAGCGTAACCATGGGAACTGGTCTCGGGGCCGGTCCTCCGATTACGTTAGCGGCATTTATCAAGTCGTAAATGCTGCCGTGGCAGCAGCAGTATCCCACAGGTTTAGAGGCTTTGTAGCCACTGTTGCAATTGGGCGAGTCGCCAGACGGCACGAATGCGTAAATGCAGCCGAGGTGCTGGCAGATTTGGCTAAATGCTACTATATCACCGTCCGGGCCGACCCCTCCTTCGGCTTTAACACCGAGCTTGACCAGAATGTTCGGCGTCTCTTCCAGAGGATAGTTGAAGTCGATTGCGGTGCCAACGTTTAGGTCACTCGCGTTAGCGATCAAAACTTTCGGCCAGCTAAGGGGAATGTTTGTCCCGGCATTGGCCGGTGGAACGTAAAGCAAAACTCTGAAGATGCTCGCGAATGAGCCGACAGTGGCAATACCTCCCAGGGTGAGAATCAGCTTCAGGAAATTTCTTCTGCTTCCTTCTTTTTCCTCAGAGTGCCCGCTTCCAGCTTCGTCCTCGGCCGAGTTCACAGGCTGATCTACGCCTCGTTATCCTCGCTACGCTGAGATCTTACGAGTAGGAGCAGTCCAGCGGTTAAACCCAGCAAGACCAACACAAACGTGACAACTGCTGCGGTAAGGAGATCGAAGGATATGCTGATGCGGCTACTCGTGCTGATCGAAGAAACATTGAGGGTGTTTGTGGAACTCTCAGCAGTGGCGAGAAGAGATACCCATCCAAGTCTCACCACGGCAAGGATAATGATTGGTGCTGCGGCAAATACCAAGACAGATTTGCTTGAATTGGGCGAGACTTTTCGTTTCAACAGATGAAAAAAAGCTGGCGTTTCATTCATTGGTTCAACCATGTTAGCTTGTCACTCGCTGTTTGAAGTAGTTGCGCAGGTGAAACGAGTCTAGGCGTATCGGTGCCATAATTGAAAGAATCAAGAATGCGTAGACCAAGACAGTCAGCTCCGCCATCACTACGACATAGGAGACACCTCCCACTGTGACCGTGACGACCCCGTCGCCGCCCGCTATAGCTACAGCTGCCAGCCCCAATAGCGAGTAGAGGACTCGTTGAGGGACCCACGATCGCGTTTCCAATTTATCCATGGATGATCCTTCAAGAACCGAAAGAACAACTATTCCAAGGACAACCGAAATTGTCAGGGCCGCGAGACCGACGTGCACGACAATGGCAAACGGATAGAGAGCGATTGACTCGACAGCCGCGCCAGCTAATACCGTAAGAGAAAGAGAAGCGAGTGCAAAATAAGCAAGGAACGTGGTGATTGAACTTTTGGCAGTCCTTGTTAAGCTCAAATTCTTGTTCAATGTGTATGCGGTAACTGGCATTGCAATTGCGATCGTCGCCATCATTGAGAGGTTCGTTTGCAGTATCTGGTTCGCGCTCGAATTGTTTCCGAGAAAAGCGAAGCCAGAGGCACCTGCGAGGACAGTTATAAAAAATAAAAATAAATTGAGAAAACCTACCTTTCTCTCATTTTCAAGCAGAGCGAGAAATCCAACAATCGCGCTCAAAAGTGAGAAAGTTGACGCCAGAAGGCCGTGGACGATGAACTCCGGGGTGGTTATCGTTGAATTATGAACTTCCGTTCCGAGCCAAACCCCAAGCAAATAAGTTAGGGCGAGAAAAACGATTTGAGCGTAGTTGAAATAGAGAATCCATTGCAACCGTTTGTCTCTTGTCGTGACTTCGCGATTTGCGAGGATTTCGGACGTTGTCATGCTAGGTTTTCGTGCTCCATCCCTTTCGGAGCGATCTCTCTAATGCGAATGGCTCGGACTATTTTCAACGTGGCGTAGTAGGACAAAAACAAAGCTAGCATGAAAAGTATCGACATTGTCCACCCCCCGATCAGGGTGAGGCTCCCTGACTGTCTTCCGCCTCCCGTGGCGACGAAAAGCATTCCTCCAACTGTGGCAACGACAAGCGAAATCACGGCTCCTAAACTGAATAGCGCGACTTTTCTCATGCCATACACGAATCCGACGACCATTACTATGAAAGTAAATGCAAAGTTTACAATCGCAAGTGCCATGTGCAGGATGTTCGTGGGATAGCCTATGCCTATTGTATTAACACCTGAAGTGATGAATATGTTCAAGTACATTCCCGTAACGTAAAGCAAAAGGTAAACTATGAAATTCGCATAGCAAAGTGAAAGAGTTATGCGCAATCCTTCGATCCCCAGATCTCCCACTTCCTCGCCTTCAAGTGAGCTAACTTGGGTGTTGACCTGAGTCATTTTCCGCCTACCGACCCTGAGTCATCTCGAGCGGTGTCGCGTACTTTATTCTGACGTCTTCGCGAACGATGAATATTCTGCTCAGAAACGTCAGGATTACCGCGACCAAGAACACAGATGCCATTACGAAAGTGGATATGCTTGCGGAAAACGCGTTGTTGATTGAGTTTGTTGAGTAATATATGAATAGAGGGCCAGCGACAAAGCCGACTAACCTCGAACATATTGCCCCAAAGTGCAAAAGGACAACTTTGGAGAGCCCGACTCGTCTGGCTAGGATGATTATGGGGATGCTCATGCTAGTGCTCAAGACAGCGAAAGTTACGTGAACGAATAGGGAGGGAGCTGCAAAAATCTGCAATAGGATTCCCGAGAAATTCGCTTGCACGCTATCTGGTACGGAGTAGTAGTAATTCACGAACATCCCTGCCGCGATTGTGGCCCAGTAGAAGCCAAATTGCAAGTATAGAAACGTGAAAATTTTGTTAAGCGTCTTTGATTTCCGCTGCTGATCGTAAATATCAATCGACATTACAAAATCACGAACCAAGGTTTAGTGAAAAACAAATCATCGCTGATGTGAAGCGCAAAGAAGCAAGAATAACTCTCCGGTGATTCAGTGACGGGCGGGGTTTGATCATTGCTTATATTTCTCATCCCTAACAGATTCGGGATAAGTGTCCGGGGTCCGTCCCGGCGTTGAGGTTATCTTGCGACGGAACTCATCCTAGCCTCCTGTTCACAGGCGTTTCGGGGGAGCTGTAATTACGACGTTACAGCCGGAAGCAACGTATACAGCGGCGGCAACAATGTAGACTCGAACCTAACATTAACTCCCGTATTTCATGGAGAGCTTGCAACTATCTCCGCAACCGTCACATGACTCGACGGATGCGACATCGGCGAGACTGTAACCGCGATTCTGTCCGTGAATAACAACGTTGCAACCCAAGCTACAACTTTTTTTACACCGGTAGTCGAATAGCAAAAAAAGACTGCACCTATGTTACTTAGATGGGGCTAAGTTACTTAGGGGGATGTAAGGACGAGTACAGCGTAACTAGAGTATTCACATAGAAGCTTTACTGCCGCGAATTGAGGACGTCTTAGCGACTCACGGAAATCCTGACTATTTCCTTTCGTAACTTTTGCTTCTGTGTCTTATTCGTAGGATGAGCACGTATTGCTCTGGTCCAACAATAGAATAAATTACCCTGTAATCACCAACTCTTAGTTTGTAAAGACCTGCAAAATCGCCGCTCAATCTTTTGCCCGTATTAGGTTCAGTCGACAGTGTTTCGTTTATTGCTAGAAGAATTCGGTTAGCAGTTTTCTTATCAAGCTGCTTAAGATCGCGGAAGACGGAGGATTTATACTCGATCCTATAGACCAAGCTTCTTCCGCATTTCCTTTTCCGATATTATCTTGTCGTTTTTGTCGTTGAGTCTCCCGATTGCTACAAGATAGTCTTCGTATTCTTCAAGATATTCTTCTAGAGCTTTGTTGATCAGCTGGGACTTTGGGCGATCTATTGCTCTCGACAATCGATCGAGCCTCTTCGCGGTGGAGGAGGGAAGCCGGATCGAAGTAGCTTTTTGGCTCATGTTTACGTTAATAGTAGTACATTGCGGTATATGTAGTTAATTGTAGTACTTGGTTGAATGCACGTTGGGGATTATTGATATCTTTTCCGATTTGACTCAGTCTAGTAAATCCTGGTAGTTTTCTGGCAGATTCAAGGATGTCGACTAGCATTATCACTTTCTGGACGATATTCGATAACTCCCGTGAGAGGATCTAAAATGTTAATGAGATGAGCCGGATACCGGGCATAAAAATCGAAATGAAGGCCAATGGCCAAAATTTTGATCACCGGTGGCAACGGCTAATCGGGAGCCACTTCGAAGTATCCGCTGACGACTATACGGGTTATGATCTATACAGTCGGCAAGGTCAAGAATCTCGATAGCGGCTATGGTGTCCCTATCGCGGTGAAATATTACCAGACCGTCTTCGCTAGGTTCGCCTTCAGTGTGCTTTGCTTCTTTGAAGCGGATATAGAGGTCTCCTTCTTTGGCATCATAATCCACCATGACAACTTTGGATGTAATAGCTAGGTGATATTTTCTCCTCACTTTTCCTATGATATCTCTTAAATCTAAATCTAAGAGGGTGCCAGCTTTTTGAATTTTCGATACCTCCTTTCCTTTCTCTTCGAATTCATATAGAACGCGGTAACTAAATATGATTTCGAATCTCTCTTTCTAGCAATCACTACAAGGAAATCGATAGTCATACCTTGCAGCCTCTTTACGAGATGC
>JASHSF010000261.1 GCA_030036955.1 Nitrososphaerales archaeon | reverse complement strand
ACGTCCCTCAACTCGTGAGCTGATAGCATTTCCTGTTAACGATTCACTGTTGGAAGTATACTCGTGACTTCGAGGGTCCCCAAAGTAGTGTCCATCTTTATCACGAACATGAATTCGGATTGAGCTATGTGCCTTTCAGTAGGACTCTGGGGGCGATTAACAGGTCTCATGTTCCTTTACTGGAATCATAGTTACCTGTGATATTGACATACGAGGCAGTCGGGACGAGCAAAGCAAAAAGCAAACGGAGAGATTTAGGGCATTTACAGCTCTCCAACTTCTTCTCTCCTGTTTCCCATTTTCTGAAGCAAAGAGTTGAACCGATCTACTGGAAATACCGAATCCCATCCCTCCACTAGTTCGTCTAAGCGTATAACAGGGGATATCTTAGATAGGGCCGAAATGTACGAGGAAGAAGTGGACACTCTCGCGCCGTTGGCTCTCTTCAGAAGTTGCAAAGACCAGATCTTTTTATGCATGCCTTTTAGTTTTTGAAAAATCTAAATTGTTTTTTCGCAAGTCTGTCCGTAAACTGGCAATATTCGCTTGTCTTCTTGTCTTGACTTTGTATCCAATTTTCACTAGCCAAATTGAAATTGCTCCGTTTTCGGTAGCAAACACTAATAGCGCCCCGATTCGAGGCACAATGAGTCCGTACTCCCGATCAGCATCGAGCAATTTTCTTTTTGTTTCGAGTTTTGAAGATATGAAACTCGATGGATGGCAGCACGAAACTGGCGCGACCCCATCGGTAGTATCCAGTCCCAATTATTCAGGGGAACCTTCGCTAAAGTCGTCGGCCGCCTCGGGGAATCAGACAGACTACACAACGCAGAAAATCATCAAGAATCTCGGTTTGCTGTATTTTCAGGTAGCCATGAACGTATCTTCGAGCTCGACGGGCTACTTTGGACTCGGTCAGTCGAGCAGCGTCTTCGTTGCGGTCGTGGGCGTTGAGGGCGACAAAGTCGTTGCCGGAAGTAATCTAAAAAACTTGCAAACGGTGCAATCGCTTCCAACGAGCACAGCCTATCCCAAGGGCTGGGTCGACATCTGGGGCATGATCATAAATGACTTTGACAGCAGTTCGAGAATGCTCGTTTTCGTCGACGGCACGAATGCAATCTCGGCAAACGTGTCTGTGCCAAGCGTTCAGAACTACGCTGGCGCCCTAATAGAAACTACGAAGGGAATATCGTATTATTCGAGCGTCTACGTTACGACTATGTTCCTGCCATCTTATTCTCCCGGTTACAACACGATCGAGGGATACGGGATGGGCTGCTGCGGGGTCGATCTTCCGCTTCCGTCTTTTTACAACCAGACCGCCACGGTCACTTTGAAGAGCTGGTCGATGCCTCAGAATAACATTCAGAGCTGGCAGATCAACACTGGCAACGCGACGTTTTTGGACGATAACGCCTGCGCTGGCTTTTTCCAGCTTGGATTTGATTTCAACTCCGGCGGGTATATAGCTCCTTGGTACGTTGAAGGTAACAACTGCGAAGCGCAGTATTTCGACGGCATTGGCGGCGTCGCTACGCCGACGGGCAGTGTCCTCACTTTGTCGATAGTGTGGCAATCCTCCACAAAGCACGTACTGTTCAATATCGTCGACAAGACAACAGGCAAGACGTTCTCGGAATCAATTGCCTACTCCGGATCCGCTTTCGTTTCGGCGCTAACGCAGTTCGAGTTCGAGTCGTACGCAAAATATCCCATTGCCGAATACAAAGCCAATCTCGTTGTCTCCGGATACGAATTCACAAAGGTGGGCTCGAGCACACCTCAGAAAATGAACTTGTCGGAGCTGTATCCGAGCCTCGTCAATGCGCCTCCGACGTGGGACCTGACCTACTACAACAACGCTACAGCCGGATACCAGCAAATCAGCACCTGATCAAAGCTTATCGCTTTTGCAGAGTCCTTCATTCCCTTCGTCCAGAGGAACTGTTTATCGACCGGGCCGAAGTCGAGCCCGTATATTTCAGGACGAAAAAGTCGCCGCCGTCTGCTATTTTTTGCGGGTTGCACGCAACAGAAACTCCAACGTTCCGATCAATTGCCCATTTATCTCCGTTATTGAGATTGAAAGGGCAGTGTTATTGACTTGCAGTAACTGCCCTTCCTCTCCACTGTATATTGATGGCGGAACAGCGGCTCCGTCAAGAAGATATACTGCAGATTGTGGAGTTAAAAGTGAACAACAGATGAGTGCCAATGACTGGAACGCGCAGACGATTTCAGAGTTTCGAAAAAACCATGGCAAAGTAGGGGGATACTTCGAGGGGGCGCCCATACTGCTCATCCACCACAGCGGTCGCCGCAGCAGCAAAATTCGCGTCAACCCGGTCATGTACCTAAAAGACGGGGATCGCTACCTCGTCTTTGCCTCGAAAGGCGGGGCTGATACGCATCCCGATTGGTACCGCAATCTCATGGCGCATCCGGATGTCCAGATCGAGGTAGGCGACGACAAGATTGACGTGGACGCGGAGGAGATCAAGGGGCCCGAGCGCGACAGGCTCTACGCGAAGCAGGCGTCGCTGTATCCGCAGTTTGGCGAGTACCAACGCAAGACAAAGCGCGTTATTCCGGTCGTTGCGTTCACGCCCAAGAAGAGCAAATAGCGGGCAAATTCAGTCCCAACACGGAGAAGCTGAGCTCTGGCGTGCGAATCTGCCGTAGCATGTTTCGTCAAAACCATTGATTATGTTCATCAAATTGCTTATACCGGAAAGCGGAGTTAGATTCTCTCCAAGGGAATCGATACCAAAAATTTGCAAAAAGATTCGCGTCCGGACATGAGTGGCAGAGTTTGCCTGATCACAGGGGCAAATTCTGGGATTGGCAAAGTGGCAGCCCTCGAGCTAGCCGAGATGAACGCAACCGTCGTCATGGTAGCCCGGAACGCAGAGAGAGCGCCAAAAGGCGCTGGCTGAAGTAAGGAACAATAGCGGGAACAATTCAGTGCGTTACTTGTCGCAGATCTTTCTTCCCAAAATCAGGTCCGGAACCTGGCCGCCGAATTCCAGAAGAATTATTCAAAGTTACAGGTTTTGATTAACAACGCCGGACTTGCAAATCTTCCGAGAACTATAACCGTCGACGGATACGAAACCACGTTTGCAACGAATTACCTCGCGGCCTTTCTCCTGGCAAATCTGCTTCTGGACAGACTGAAGTGGAGTGCTCCTGCAAGGATCGTGAATGTCTCTTAGATCGGTCACTACGGCGCACACATCGACTTTTACGACCTGCAATCGGAGAAAAGTTACGGCACGATGAAGGCGTACGGAAAATCGAAGCTCACGCTCATATTGTTTACACAAGAGCTCGGTAGAAGACTTCAGGGGACCGGTGTCTCTGCTTACTCGCTTCATCCCGGCACGGTTGCAACCAGCATCTGAAGTCGGCCAGGGGTGGCACGCGAAGTTGATTATGGCGATCCCGAAGCTCTCTATGCTCTCACCGGAAAAAGGCGCCGAAACAGTCGTTTACCTTGCTACTTCACCTGGTATCAATGAATCTGTGAATGGGCAGTATTTTGAGAAAAAGCGGGTGAAAAGATCCTCAAACGAATCGTACTATGAAGGTGTGGCGAAAAGACTTTGGGACGTTAGTCTCGAGCTGACCCATCTCTCCCAAGCCCCGAAGCTAAGTTGAAGAAGGTTAAATTCAAGACGTCCATTCAAGAACTGACCCATCTCCCAAGAAAGTCTACTGGATAGGATGTAATGAATCAACGAAATTTCGCATTGTGGATTCCGGGCAAATGGTATCCCCTTTTTGAGCTATCGTCTTTCGTTTGCAATTTCGATTTCGTCGCAATGCCCTAGCCATATACGTTTAGTTCTTTACATTTCCAACAATGGCTCCGATTCACGAGTTTTTTACAGCAACCGATCCAACCTGCGAGTATCAAGGTGGTTAACCAGCCCGAATCGAAGCTCTGTTGACTTTTGTTCCTCGAGCGCCTGCTGCAGACTTTGTTTATCTGGCTCAGTGGTAATTCATAGCGGAAAAATCAGTTGGGCTGGATAAGTGTCCGAATCGATCTGTGCAGTGACTCGGCGATTCGCTTGCAAACGTTAATCTAGCCACGGTATTATTTCCCGATGGATAGTAATAATGGCGATTCCAGATGGAATGACAAAGGCGCAATTCTACGTGTTAATGCTCTGCGTAGTCGGCAAGGGGAGTCGAATACAGAGTTCGAACATCGCAAGAGCATTCCAGTTAGATGAAGCACAGTTCGAATTGCAAATGAGTATTCTCAGGCAGGCGGGACTTATCACAGTTGATTTCAAGCTGACCGGGGATGGGAAACGCGTTTTTGAAGGAAAGGAAAGCTTCCGTGACTTAATCGCTAAGCAGAAAAATCTCCAGAGCCTACAAGCAGAGCTGTTAGCAGCTTCGGCTCAACCAACTACATCTCTGATTGTTGCAAACATGGCCAAGAATCCGTCGGTCACGCTCTTGCGCTGTCCGTCGTGCAACGCACCTCTAGATTTTTCAACGGCATCGAACGAGTCCGTAAAGTGTCTCTTCTGCGGCGAAACGGTTCAAGTTCACGACTAATCAATCGGAAAAAGCGTGAAGTCCTCCGAAACGATATAGAAAGAACTCATTTCCTTTTGTCTCCCATGATCGAGTTTGTGAAGATCGTAGACAACCTTCAGTGAAGCTAGACTACCGCCGAGGATGAGTTCTCCGTATATTTCACAAAAACCGTGAACTTTCTGGTCCTTATCGGTTTTGTCGCTGTTAGTCCCAAGGTTCACAAATTGCGCGGCGATTGAAGAGATAGTCTTTCGCTGACAATAGATATTCAGACGCATCCTGCCCTTTTCAACAGTCTGCTGTGCCAATCTGGCAGCGAAAAGTTATCCGCACGGTAGCTACTTTGGTAGGGTTTTAGATCAAGAATGGGCGTTCCATCAAAATAATCGAGCCCGGAAACAAGGAGATTGCGCCCGTTCCTTTCCTTCAATTCGACTAGACTCAACCCAATTGGGTTTGGGCGCGTCGGGGAATCCAGAGCGAACACGCCTACCAGGGGAAGCTCTTCAAGCGTGAACCCGAATCTAAGCAGCCCTTTGGGTCGAACCTTCAATGGTCCGATCTGCTCGGGCCTGAGTTTGTGCAAGTATCCGATTACGAAAATATGCGAAAAGCCTTCCAGTCCATCCAGGGCTGGCTCAAACTCTGAATAGACTTCAAGAACAGAATTCTTGCGAGGCTCGTGACTCCTAATTTCGTCTACTGAATTCTCTGTGTGAACTACGCCAATCTCCCTTAATGTTATTTCCATGGGTAAGGATACACTTCTCGGACGGTTTCAAGTTGTTGATTTGATTAGCTCTGCCAAGTCTCGCTTCGTCACCCGAAAAATTCTCGAGTGAATCTCTCTTGTTTGGCCGGGTCAAACCATAAACTCCGAGTCCCGTTACAAGGACTCCAGAAATAGCGGATAGTGCACCGATAGCGTAACCCAAAGGACTCATGCCTAGACATTTTGGCGTACCGGAAGGGCCGGAAAAGACCGCATTGCAAGTTCCTTCAAGAGCCTTTTCGGAAACTCTCACACTTTCAACAAACACTTCCCCAAGTGCGAATAGTCCAAAGATCACAGCCAGCAGACCTGCTGCGAGAAATATTACCCAAAGGAGACGACTAGCCATATCGGAAAAGGATCTCTCTTTGACGTCGACTTACGGCTGTATGATCCAACTAGTACTGCTTCAATTTTTGCTAGTCCGCAAGAAGAATGTAAGTGACGGAGTCGTTCTGTCCGACGAAGTTGAACTCCGCTCTAACTTGCAGCGCGTAATTCCCGAAAGGTAGGGCAAGCGGACCGACGCTGTAGTCGTAGTACTGCCCATCGAATGACATGAAGACGGGCTCTAATTTTTTGTCCGTCGCAGGTAAGCATGGGGAAGCGCCGTAGGTTCCTCTTTGGAATGGAGTGACTCCAACCTCGCAAGAGCTCACTCTAACAAAAGTGGCACGCTGGAGTAAAACGAGATCTACATTACCTTTCGAGGCAAGGTCTGTGTTTACAGACAATGTAGAGAGCGTTTGAGTTCCTAGCTCCGTCTTGAAATAACCAGAAACGAGCGCCGATAACGAAGTCACATTCGAAGCAGATTGCAAAACCAACGTTTGTGTGGTCGTGTAAACGAAGGGACTCGAGGATGGCGTCGTGCCATTAGAGGTTCCGGGGTAGGACAAATCGCAACATGACGTTTGAGGTGCGCTTGGATGATTCCATAGCCCGACCAAAGCGTAAGCCGTGAAAACTGTAGCAAAGAGTGTGGCAGCGATTACGAACAAGTCCAGAGCGGTAGCCTTCATCGGGACACCATGTCGCCGACAACGGGTCACCTTAAAGAGTTATTGTGACTTCTCGACCGAGGTTCCGCATCTGAATCCTTCAAGAAACTAGGTTCTCTAACTGAGTGATTTGAAGGCACAACGACTTGTTCCAAAAAAGCATTCAGATCGTGCTCACGGAGTTATGCTACGCGGCACTTGATAGAATGACCGATCTCCTAGTCGTGGCAAGCAGTGTCACTCTCTGAGATTTAGCGCCATAAGATCTGCGAGCGGACGGCAGACATTTGCTTAAGGTAATCGATTCACACGTGAGATTGTCGTAGCATTCATCTTATGAACTCTTGGTCTGTATTTCGAATTCTAATCAGTGCCCTAAGTTTTGATTTAAGGATTGTAAACCTTATCGCGACTTCAGAAGCGTTATACCCCATCGGCAAGATAGGTATCTTCGATCGATAAATTTTGAGCTTCGATATAGACACGACATCGCAAATGGACGAGATGCTAGAGAGAGAAAAGATAGAAGCTATTGTGCGTGCCTCAAGGCCGCAGGTAGCAGTGATCGGAGTAGGAGGTGCCGGGTGCAACATTGTATCTTGGGTTAAGGAGAAGAAGGGAGGAGTTGCCGGTGCGAAGCTGATCGCTGCAAACACGGATGCTAACCACCTGAATATAATCAAGGCTGATCGCAGAATCCTGCTCGGAGAAAAGACCTGCAAAGGAATGGGTGCGGGAGGTTATCCAGAGCGCGGTGAGCAGGCTGCCAGAGAATCAATTGAACAAGTTAAGAAAGATGTCAAGGGTTCAAACATTATCTATGTAGCCACGGGTCTCGGTGGAGGAACGGGAACGGGAGCCTCGACAGTAATCGCGCAAGCTCTCAAGCCTTCGCGCGCTCTCATGATTGGCGTCGTTACTCTTCCCTTTGCGGTTGAAAGGTTCAGATACAACAGTGCAAAAGAAGGGCTTGTCAAACTAAAGGCGGAATGCGATACTGTCGTCGTTATCGACAACAACCGTCTCGCAAAGGTTGCAGGCGACCTTCCCCTCAAAGAAGCCTTGGGTGTAGCAAATACTCTCGTCGGCGAATTCGTGAAAGGAATCACAGAAACGATAACAACTGCCTCGCTGATAAACATCGACTTTGCCGACCTTCGAGCCATCATGGAAAAAAGAGGCCTCGCGGCAATCGGCGTCGGAGAGTCTGAAGGAGCAAACCGCGTTCAACACGCTGTTCAAACCGCGCTTGATGCGCAGCTGCTTGACATAAAAGACTCCACGAAATCTTTTGGAGTCCTGATTCACGTATCTGGTGGAGACGACATCACTCTTGACGAAGTGACCCAAGCTGGGGAGATGATAACGCGATCATTGCCTAAAGATGCCCGCGTAGTTTGGGGAGCGAGGGTTGACCCAACACTCGGAGGAAAAGTACGAGTCATGGTTGTGCTCACTGGGGTAGAAAGTACTTTCCTCGCAGAGCAGCCAACTCGATTGGGAAAATTCTTAAGAGTAAAACAATAGCTTATTTCCAATAAAAAGGCGAAGGACAACACCTTCTCCTCTTTTGTTATTCTCTAGTAATCAGCGACCACTCTGCGAAAAAATTGTCGCTGATTTCCCTAAATAGTTGCTAAAGGGCTATAGATTTGGGCACGACCCTGTAGCAGATCTGCCCTGACTTCGAGCATATTGACTTGGGTTTTTGCAGATCTTGGCGCCAACATTCATTAGTCGTCACTGCCATGGATCATAACTCCGCGCTCTCGTTCTTCATATGCCGGTGATCATGGTGTCGATTAGAAAGCCGATCCTTGCGGCTGTCCTAGCCTTCATAGTAATCCAGCTGAACATTTTCTTTGCTTGGACGTCGCACGTCGGCAGTAGGGGGTTCCACGGAAATACGGGCCTGCACGCCCTCCTTTCGGCGGAAGTCAGCCTTGTGACAAGAGTCCAGCTTTCCATTCCGGGACTCTCTTCTTACTATTCGAATCTCGCTCACGGTCGAGGTTTCAACACCCCCTTTTCGCTTGAGACGAAGCTCTTCATAGATTCCGAGGTCATAGTATTCACTATAGCAATTTTTCTGCTTTCAATGCTGCTGTTCTGGAAAGCAGGGAGTTTCCTTCCACTCCTTAGGGCACTAGAGATTACGTCTGCAAGCGTTCTTCCACTCGGCTTTGAAATCTACTTTTTCGATCAACTTCAGTTCAACATTCACGCCTCGGACATTCAAACCAAAATTGGTTTAGCTTGGTTCACGAACGCCGACGTGCTGTACGTTTCGTCGGGGATTTTTGTAGCAACTCTTCTGATTGATCTCCTGAGATACTCAAGAAGACGAAACGGGGTCAAACCCGCTCTAATGTATCCACAGCAAGCCTAGCTTGAAATAATCCGGCAATCTTGTCCTTCTCCCCTATTTCGGCACGTTATCATCCCTCGATTTCAATTTGCATATGGATCAGAAGCTCACCGATTTATTCGCAAAACAAGACGGTCACCAACGCTAACAGGTAGTTGATTTCATTGGTATTTGCTTGTTTCTGACGCTTTAAGTACCACCTGCCATCGCCTTCCGTACTCTATTAATAGATATAGGCGGTGATTTTTCATCGGCGGGCGCGTCCCGAATGAAACTGCATAAGATCAGTTATTGACTTGCACGCGAAAAAGTAGATTTCATTTTCACACAAGCTGGAAACCGCTTTTTGTTCGAGAGTTTCAGGCCTCTTCGCAGGTATTCTTGCGCAGGAGAACAAACCAAATAAGACAAGATTGCCGTAGATTATAGGTCAGCCTTTGGGAATCCCCGAAAAAATCAAGCGTATTGAAGACGACCTGCACAAGACCCAGGTCAACAAGAAGACGGAACACCACATCGGTCTTCTCAAGGCGAAGCTTGCGAAGCTGAAGCGAGAGCAAGAAGAGCAAGCGTCGCGGGGTGGGGGAAGCTCCATCGGCTTCGATCTGAAGAAATCCGGGGACGCTACCGTCGTTTTGATCGGACTCCCGAGCGTCGGCAAGTCAACCCTTCTAAACAAATTGACAAACGCGAAATCCAAGGTTGCGGCATACCAGTTTACGACGCTTACCGTTGTGCCCGGCGCGATGGAGTACAAGGGGGCAAGGATTCAGGTTCTAGATCTTCCGGGAATAATTGCGGGCGCTTCATCCGGCAAGGGACTGGGAAAGAGAGTTCTATCTGTGGCGAGGTCGGCCGATTTGATTCTTTTCCTAGTGGATGTATTCCAACCAGAGGCGGCGACCGTTCTCATGCGCGAGCTGATTAGCATTGGAATTAGAGTTGACCAGTCTCCGCCGAACGTCGTGATAGAGACGACGAGCTCGGGGGGCATCACGGTGAGCCCTCAGGTCAAGCTCACGAAAATCAACGAGGAATTGGTCAAGGATATCCTGAGAGTTTACGATAAAAACAGCGCGAGGGTGATTATCCGCGAGGACATCAGCGACGAGCAGCTCGTCGACGTGCTTCTGGGGAACAGAGTATACATTCCTTCGATAACAGTCATGAACAAGGTCGATCTCGTCAACGCGGGTTTCATCCACGAGCTTTCTTCAAAGCTCCCGTACAAGTTCATTCCGATTTCGGCAGAAGGAAACGTCAACCTGACCGCTCTAAAAGAAGAGATTTACAATCATCTGAATCTGATCCGCATATACATGCGCCCGAGGGGCAAGGAAGCTGACATGGAGGAACCTCTTATCGTCAGGAGCGGTTCGAGTGTTCTCGACATCTGCAACAAGCTGCATCGAAGAATGAAAGACGATCTTCGCTATGCCCAGATCTGGGGAAAGAGTGTGAGGTTCGGCGGGCAGAAAGTAGGAATAACCCATCGCCTGATGGATGAGGACGTCATAACGCTCGTGACTTGATACTCCGCGCACAACCGCCTAAATAAAAAAGAAAGCGGGAAAAAATCCCGCTACGTCCTTAGAATTTTTTACCATGCTTCTAGTCCTGCAGAGCTCGAAGGAATCCCGCTGACCGTGGTTATCCAGGATATGCTCCCGTCAGAGTGAACTTGGTAGCCAACTATCGTCGTGTTCGCTCGAATGTAAAGGAAGGCGTTATTGTGGCTGAACGCCATGTCGAGTGTAGGGACTGCTGTGTGAGCAGCCACGGAGCTGAACAGTGTTAGCCCTCCAGTTCTCGAGACAGAATATGACGAAATTGTTCCGCCGTGTGCATTTGCAGTGTAAGCGAAGTGATTCGAGCCATCATATACGAGCCAGCACGGAGCGTTTCCAAAGTCGGGAATCGCGCCGCTGATCGTTCTTAGGTTGCCGTTGCTTGACACCGCGTAAGTCGATGAAGAATCGGAAGCAGCCTCGCTGACGATGAGCAATCCCTTGCTCGTGAATGCAAATCCGTACGGGCCTGCACCTGCCGAGGTCTGAGTTTTTGGAGCACTTGCTACTCCGCTCGAGCTGACGACGTAAGTATCAATCAGGTTCGTTCCTTTCTCCGTAACGACCAGCACGTTTCCTTGAGGATTAAAGCCAACTTGCTCGGGCGAGGGGGAAGATACTCCGCTCAGAGGTCGATTTGATCCTGGAATGTAGTTCAGCACTCCACTGCTCAGGCTGAAACCAGCGATGTTACCAGAACCTCCCGCGTTCAGGACATAAACCCAGTTGCCCCAGACGGTTACACTAATTGGATCGGTACCGTGCGATCCTGTAATGCTCTCCCTGACGAGTGCAGTTCCACTCACTTTGAATGCGGTAATTTGGTTGCTGCCTGCGTCGACCGCGAAAAGCCATTTTCCGTTTTGGCTCAGAGCAAGCGCTCCTTGGCTCGCGAGAGCAGAGCCTGTGCCCGTTCCGCCCGTCGCGTAGGGTGTTCCGCTTGGCGAAAGCTGACCGTTCGAATATCTCGCGTAAACCCAAACATGGTTTGCCGAAGCCGAGTTATCTAGGATGTATACTACGCCTACGGGGGCGTTGCTAGCTCCAAAGCTCGACGCGCTAGCCGACGCAAGAATTGCGACGACAGCCGCGAAAGAAATGATCGAGACCATGACGCCAGACACTCCCAATTTTCTTTTGTTTAACGAGAATTGTCCGTTCATGCTTTGCCGAGAAGCAAGGTGAGCTATTTAGTGAGTTTTCACTTTCTCTTCCAAATCTCTTCCGCATTTCTTCAAGTAGGAATTATCCATTCGCAGGATTGAATTTTAGTTTCGAGCAAATATCGTCGAAAGTAGCAATGTTTGCCTCGAACCACGGAGACAAGAAGTACGTCATTCCATATTTCTCGCCTTCGGAAACGACTATCGCGTTTTTCTTCAAGATATTGATGTGGTGCTGGATGGACCTGTATTCGAGGTTTAGCTTTGAAGCCAGCTGGTTCAAGTTGCTGGGTCGGATCCTGAGCTCACTAATTATTCGGGCCCTATTTTCCCCTCCCCGAGCTCCGCCTAAAAGGTGCCACAGGAGCCTCCGAAGCTCGGGGTCATCGGCCATAGCTAACGAACGGGTTACAACGTTATTTATCGATATTAACGCAAAATTGAAGAGATTTTGAAAAAGAGTTAAACGTGTAAACGAGGACATACTGATTCAAGGAGATTTACTGAGGAGAATAACGAGGTTTTGAACGAACTTATGCTGACAACTGCTGGCCTTTCAGCGGTTAACTCTGTTCTTCTTGCCGTGCTGCTTATTGTCTACGGCAAGATTGTATTCAAGACCAAAGCAATTTATCCTGCAGGACTGTTCCTATTCGCGCTTTTTCTCCTCGGACAGAATCTCTTGTCTGTTTACTCGTACGTTAGCATGCAAGCATATTTTGGCGAGGGCGTCCTTCCGTATCTTTTCGGAATTTCCGCTCTCGAGCTGATCAGTCTGGCGCTGCTGCTGAGAGTGACACTTTAGTAAGCTGTTAGGTTGCGCTTACGACTTCGACTGGCTTCCCTTTGAAAATTATCTCGCGCAAAGAATCAGCCATCCTTACCGGATCTGGATGCTGCCAGACGTTGCGTCCGACGGCTAGACCGGTTGCACCAGCATCTACAGCGCCCTTTACTTGAGTCAAGAAAGCTTCGTCCGTTGGAGCTTTTGGTCCGCCGGACATGAAAACGTGCGCTTTTCCTGCAGACTTTACTGCCCAAGAAAATGACTCGCTGTCTCCTGTGTATTTGATTTTGACCGCGTCGGCGCCGAGCTCCAAGCCAGCTCTAGCTGCGTAAGAAACAATTTCCCTCGCTGTGTCATTTTGAATTGCCGCTCCTCGTGGGTATACCCAAGCGATAGCGGGAAGCCCCGCCTCGTGCGCCTCTTCCTGTATTCTTCCAAACTCTTGGAACATTTCCGGCTCAAGTGAACTTCCGAGATAGATTGTGTATCCGATAGCCTTAGCGCCGAGAGAAATCGCGTACTCGACTGAACAGTTCTGGCGAGCTATGGGCTCGCCTTTAGCAAGAGCCGCCTTGCCATTAACTTTCAAAATTAGCGGAACTTTTCCGCTGTAGTATTTTTCGGCTAGTCCCTTTTGAAACACAATCCCGTTGAATCTTCCCCTAATGGCGACGTCCATAACGTACGACGGGTCAACGTTCTTGTCGTTAAAGTCAAGCGAAGGTCCGTGTTCCAAACCCTGATCGTATGCGAGCAACATGCTTTTTCCTCCGGTAAGGAAAGTTTCCATCAAATCGCGCTTCTTGTTCTTTCTTAAGCTTCTTCTTTTTGGCAAATTTTACCCTGTACCTCGAATTCCCGAATTGATATTCCCAGTAAAACCAATTTCCTTTGAACGTTTTCCGAATATTTAACTTTGAATCATATACAAAACTTAATTCCTCGACAAAACTTCGAGAGATGTAATTTGGTCAATCCGGAGAAACACAGTCGGCACCACACAAGGAGTCCAATTTTCCTAGAAGATTATCTTCGAAACAGAAGCGGCGATGATATCGCGAAAACAATTCTTGCAATAGCTAAAGGAGCGAAGGAGATTTCTGAAGAACTTTCCTATCGAGTCGGAATGACCGAGCTCCTAAACCCCTTTGGAGAAAGACAAACGGAGCTGGATGTTTTCGCGAATGATTTATTCGCTAGGCTGATGCTTGAGAGCGGCGCCGTCGGCGAGATCGCTTCCGAAGAAATGGATAAACCGCTGACCCGTGGCGAAAGTAAGTCAAAGCTCTCTATCGGAATGGATCCTCTGGATGGCTCTTCGAACGTTACGACAAACAATCCTCTGGGCAGCATTTTCGGAATATGGAGGGGAAGCTTGCCACAGAAAGGAGCTGACCTCCTCGCTTCCGCCTTCGTTAC
>JASHSF010000260.1 GCA_030036955.1 Nitrososphaerales archaeon | reverse complement strand
TCAAATTCGGTTTCGTAATTCCGGGGGGCGATGGTAGAACCATCCCAAGGCTCGCGGCAGCGGCGGAGAAAGCTGGCTGGGATGGGGTTTTTTACTACGATGGAATCTCGATTAAGGGTATTGATATCTACAGCAACTGGCCCATGCTTGCCGCGGTTGCCCTTAGTACCTCAAAGATTCGCATTGGATCCTTTCTCACCGCGGTGGCAAGGCGCAATCCCTGGGAACTTGCGCTCGAAGCAGCGACTGTAGATCAATTGTCCAATGGACGCCTGATTATTCCAGTTGGTTTAGGAACTCTAGACGATGGCGGATACACCAAGGTTGGACTGCCTACCGATCGCAAAAGCCGAGCCGAGCGACTAGACGAAGGCCTTGCAATTCTTGAAGGGCTGTGGAGCGGCAGGTCGTTTGGCTTCCACGGGAAACACTTCACTGTCGAAAAGATGGTCCTGAGACCCCGACCCGTTCAAAGACCGAGGATACCGATTTGGGTTGTAGGCGCATGGCCGAGGAAAAAATCCATGCGCCGGGCTCTGAGATTTGACGGAATCATTCCAACAAAGATTCCCAAATCGGGAAAGCGCGGAGAGATTACTCCTGAGGATGTGGCTTCGATTAAGGAATACGCAAAGAAGAGAAGGAAATCGAACAGGCATATTGACATCATTGTTGAGGGGCGAAAATTCAGAAGAGATCTGAAAAAACCAATGGGAGTCAGAAGCTTTGAAGATGCAGGTGCGACCTGGTGGGTGGACTCGTTGTGGGATTACAAGAATGCCAGCGAGGTCGAAGAAATAATAAACCAAGGACCCCCTCAATTTCACTGAGTTCTTTCCGACAATCCCAAGACGAATGTTTGAATTTGGTTCGCCGAGCAGTATCTATCGTCATCGGTCTCTTTTTCCTTGCGATCATTTACACGAATATGTTTCCCGGCAATTTAGGAATCGGAATTACTGCAACTAACAAACCGGTAATTTTATACTACAATTACGGCGAACAACCTTTTGCTCCCTCCGCTTTTCCAAACGTTGTAGCTTTTGCATCGAGCCACGGATTCAACACTCTGATGCTCGTGGTTTACATCGGTCACAATCCTATCTTCAACAACAGCGTTCTCAGAAGTTTCTACAGTTACGCGCAGACAAAGAACGTGACCTTCGTTCCAAGCTACTACATCGAATCGCTCAACGACACTATAGACGTGAGCGGCTTTTCCTGGATTAATTTGGACATGGAGAGGCTCTCTCAGACGGACCAAGCTACCTACTATGGTAATCTGAGCAGGATTGTTCCGCTCGTGTCGGTGACGATGCCTTACGGAGAAAACCCGCTTTTTTACACGAAAATGCTTATCGTCGAAACGTACGCCATCCCTCCGATATTTTGGCTGGAACAGATTACCTATTCCCACGGTGGCACGATCTGCTCAGTTCACGTCAATTACGTGCACTCCGAGCAGGAATACAGTACAGAATTTGATTACTGCCTGAAGTACAGCGACGGGGTGATGGTTTTCGACTATCCTATACTTGTTAAATCCGGTTACTGAGTTTCCAGACGTCCGCTCACACTCAACCAAAGAATCGAATTCAATTATGTCATCTCAAAAACCGGGAGTCTCTGATCGTGAATCTTTGCCTCAGTGCAGCTGTCTGAAATTTCTTCTTGGACCGGATTACTCAGAATTGCAAACAGAGCCAAATTATTGTGTCAATTTGGTACTTCCTTTACCCGCATTATTTGGCTACTATAGAGGTAGTAGTAACGTTTAAATTACTACTCCTATAGTAACAAATGAAGAAGAGATTCAACGTGCTGAGGCCAAGGACCATAGTTCTGGTCGCAATTAGCCTTTCATTTCTAATCGTAATTTCTGCAGTGATGGCATTACCTTTGCAGTTAACGATATTTTCTGTAGCGCAGTCTCCGCGGTCATCCGCCAGCGATTCTGCTTCGTCGCCTACCTGGAGCATTGTGAATAGTCCCAATCCCACGCCAAATAACGGAGTTTTCCTGACCAGTGTGTCCGCTAGTTCGGTCAGCAACGTCTGGGCGGTTGGGTATTTCTACAATAATAGCGACCACACTCTTGCAGAACACTGGAACGGAAATTCTTGGTCGATAGTGCCTACCTCAAGCGCCGGAATTAACGGAGGCTATTTTGATGGTGTGTCCGCTGTTTCCAGCAATGATGTATGGGCTGTCGGTGAGAGAAATACAAACGTCGCCAACGGCTATCGCACGCTTATCGAACACTTTAACGGTAATTCTTGGTTGGTAGTACCCTCTCCAAACCCGCCGAGCAATCGAGGAGATTTCCTCAATGGGGTTACGGCAATCTCGCCAAGCGACGCCTGGGCGGTTGGAAATTATCGAAATATTACCGATGTAAATGGCTATCCAGAGCAGAAAATATTCTCGCTTGTCTTGCACTGGAACGGAGCAAGCTGGAAGCAGTTTACAGGCGACGGCCTTCCCCCCGGCGGTGATTTGCTTTCAATAATATCATTTTCCGCAAGCGATGTCTGGATTAATGACGGTTTTCAAGCATTGCACTACAACGGCACCGATTGGTCGGTGACTCCTCCATTTCCGTTGGTGGATGGCGGGAGCCCAAATGTGTTTAGTATAGGCGGGGCTTCCAGCGATGATCTTTGGGGCGTCGGAAGCTACTTCGCACCGCCACCAAAACCTGGGTACCCTTCAGAAGAGCTGACGTTCGCTGCGCACTGGAACGGCACGTCATGGAGCCAAGTCGCGACCCCTAGCCCATCTAAGGTCGATACGCCCGCGCCAAATAACGAACTCCTCAGCGTGGCGGCCGTGAAGAGCAACGACGTCTGGGCCGTCGGACTAGCCGTCACGAAGAACGACCAGGCCGTCCACACTCTGATCGAGCACTGGGACGGGAAGAGCTGGAGCATTGTCGCTAGTCCCAACCCGCCCAGCACAAGCGATGATGAACTTCAGGGAGTTGCAGTGAGCGGTCCTGCCACTTTGTGGGCAGTGGGTTTTGCAGGCTCTGATAGTGGTGTCTACAGCACTCTTATCCTCCGCACCGTTAACGGATGATTTGTATCTAAACCTCTCGAACGCAAGCGGCGGCAGGCAACCCTAAGGCTACGTGGTATTTTCACCCATGAGCACTAACGAATGTGATATGTTTAGGGCACTGAATGCTCCCAAATTCCGAGAGAATTTCATTGGGAGCGTATTACACACTTCCGTCTTTGTATGAAATGTC
>JASHSF010000259.1 GCA_030036955.1 Nitrososphaerales archaeon | reverse complement strand
CATCTTGGGCATTCTGCTGATCAACCTAGGAGCCATAACGTTCTACACCGTAAACTGGAACAACAACTGGATAGCATACGAATGGGATCCGCTGACTTCAAAGCAGGTCGCCGTGACGCAGTGGGCGGCGGGGATTCAAAACATCAGCACTTCATCTGTGTCGGACATTCCCTCCGGTAACGTCTCTCTTACACTCTCGCTCATACGTCAGTGGGACTCCAATTCATCATCGACGCAGAGCGAAAATCAGATCGGGGTCAACTGGCTCCAGCTCGTGCCAAATCCAGAGATTGTTTATGTTTACGGACAGGAGTACTGGGTGAATCCCACGACTTTCAGCTACCCGACAAATAACTGGGTCGCAGACCACTTGATCTACACGCACAGCTCGAAGATTATTGTGATGAACACGCACACTGGTCAATTTGTGAATGCCACTACCGCTTTCCATCTCCAGAGCCAGCCGCTCATGTATTACGGCGAAGACTTTTCGAACGATGTGTACACTAGCGTTACAGGATCACCGGGGGAAATTGAAAATGTGACCTATTCCGGGGCACCGGATTACAATCTCTGTGGAGCACAGAGAGCTTTGTGGTTCCTGGCACAGGGCCAGCTAGGATACGCGTTATCGCCTCCGCAGAACTGTATCAATATGCTCCACGACACCGACGTGCAGAACCGCGTTCAAAATATCCTGATCTCTGGCCTGGTCGAGGATCCGCAGACGTACCTCGTTACGGATTCCGCAGTCGGCGGGAATAACCTGTACTACGCAATTCAAGTTTACATTGACTATCCATTGCATTCGGCTTTCGCATCAGGTCCGAACCCAGGAGGATCCCCTGGTAGTTACCTGAGATTGTTCGGAGTTGTTTTAGTGAACATTTACGACGGCTCGATGCAAGGATACATCATAGGACAACCTGACGGATTTCTGACCTCATTTTACAAGGAATACTATCCTTCGTGGGGGTCGGTTCCATCCTGGTTACAAGCCCAGCTCCGGTATCCTGAAGCACTTCTCGGGAACCAGAACCAGGCAGGACAGCTCGATGAGGATTTCATTTGGCACGTGACGGATTCTAGCACTTTCAGATCGCAGTCCGACTTCTACACGCGACCAAGCTCAACCGAGGTTTTGTACATTCCATACGTCGTCGGAAACAACGTTTCATTTGTTGCGATGCAACTAGTGGAGTTCCAGGATTCTACAGGTCACAATCTGGCTGGGATATACGTGGCATACGGCGGGGATCGATTGGGTGAGATGGATCTGTACGAGGCCAATAGTACGACCCTAGGGACAGTGCCGCTTCTCGGCCCTACCGCCGCCCTGAACGAATTTACGTCGGATACGACAACGCGGCAAGCGATAACATTAACCGGCGCGACGCCTGGGAACATTCTGATCTACCCGGTGAATGGCCTCCTGTACTACTTTATCCCGGCTTATGTTTACCCGCAGAGCACCGGTGGGACTACTGCTGTTACAGTAAAGAATCCGTTCATAGACGTTATTGACGCTGAGAGCTCCTCGTCAACTCCGGTTGTCGTGAATACTTCATCAACGGAGGATCTGACCTATGGGTTCTCGGTCACTAATCCCACCATTCCTACGAATTCAAGCTTCAGGACTAGCTACGTAGACAGTCTCTTCACGAGCGCTGGTTATGCTCTCAACAATAGCACACAGATAAACCTGGGCGCCCCTGACCTCGCCGACAATGTAGGCACGACTCAGTACAGCCTCGATTCCGAAAATTCGACAGCGACTGCCTTTGTGAATTCCTTCATTTCTGGATACGTAAACAACGCCACGATCACCGGTGGCGCGATACACGCAAATACCGTTTACACTTGGTCGCCCTCCGCGGGAACTCTTGATTTTGGATTTTTAGTATCCAACTCTGGAATCACCGAAGTTTATTACATCTCGGTTTACGTAGGTGCTTGAACTTTTCAGCTTCGAGGTGGCGAGTTCTCAGCCCCTAGACTCACGCACGAGAGGGCCAAAAAAAGCCTCAAACAAATGTATTTGCCCCCTTATTGATGACCTAACCAGACAAAGTTTGAAACTGAAATGTTTAGGGCAAAGTCAAAAAAACGAGCAAAGCAAATATTTTAGAAAAGTTTGGGGCGAGGTCAGTTTAAGACAAAGTCGAGCTGATTCATGGATCATCATTCACTTTATTGAACTGCACTCCATGAATAATACCGCATTTGTCAGTCCATTACTAGAACATTCTAGCCGAGAAATACCGAACCCGACGCCTTAGCAATCCAGACTTGAATGAATGTAACAACTCTTGCATTGGCCTTGCTGGCATGGCGAGGAATCGATAAATAACCGACCCTTAACTCTCACTACAGATCTTCAAGAAAACATGACAAGTGTAAAACCTTCGCTTTTTGTACGTGACGCTACGGGGTTAACTAGACAGATTGGCGCCTTCGATGCTTTTCTCGGAAACATTCTGGCCATGGGTGTTTCGTATTTTTTCGTGTTCGCATGGTACGCTAGCGGCGTTTTCCCCGGAGTCGATCTGCCGCTCACTGTCTTCATAACTCTGATTCCTGGAGTCGTCGTTGCGCTACTCTACTATCTCTTCACCGTGGCGATGCCGAGAACGGGAGGAGACTACGTCTGGACGAGCAGGGTTCTTTCCCCTCCGCTTGGGTTCATGACGAATTTCCTCCTCACTTTCACCTGGCTAGTTAGTATCGCCTTTGCGATCGGCTGGGGCATCAGCTTCGGAATAGCTCCGATGTTCGCCGGGCTCGCAATTGTGGACGGTAACGCCAGTTATGCCACCCTTGCCACCAATCTAAGTTCTTCCACTTGGGGTTTCTTGATCAGCATCGTTCTGATCGTGATGTTCATTTTGCCCATCATGCTGGGCACCCGACCTTCTTTCCGCCTGATGGGCGCGTTGTTCATTATCGCCCTAGTTGGAACGCTCGTCATGGTTGCTGCATTCTTCTCGGCACCTAACGCTACATTCATCACTAACTTCAATCACCTCTCGGGAATGAACTATGCTTCGACCATTAAGACGGCCGGACTGCCGCTGCGTTTTACGGTCGGAGCCACGGTGTTCGGCTCCATCTTCACGATGACGAACTTTCTCGGTTTCTTCAGCTCGTCGTACTTCGCAGGAGAGGTGAAGAGAGTAGCACGGTCGCAAGTGATTGCGATGTTTGGCTCTTTGCTCTTCTTAATGGCGATCGGAATACTCGTATATTATTCAGTCTATTATTCGGCGGGTTCCAATTTTCTGAACGCAATGTCGCATCTTTATGGCGGAGGCCCTCCCTACACATTGAGTCAGCCACCCGTGCTCAATTTCCTTGTAACTTTCGCGACCCCCAACTCGTATGTCATCATCGCTTCCGGTGTTGCCCTTTTGGCAACGGGCCTTGGCGGCGCGACTCTCTTTTCGTTCGTAATCGTCAGAAATATGTTCGCTTGGTCCTTTGACAAATTGATGCCGAGTGCTCTCGCGAAATTAGATTCTCGAGGTGCACCATACATAGCTGTTGGCGCAATGATATTTCTCGCCATACTTGCGAGCGCTCTCTACTACTTTACGACATTCGTCTCTTACTACCTCTTCGCGACTCTGAACCTCTTCATCGTATTCATTATGGTTTCAATAGCTGCGATTGTATTCCCGTACAGGTTAAAGTCGGTTTTCGAGTCGGCTCCTGGCATTGTGAGTAAAAAGGTAGGAGGAATTCCATTCATCTCGATCCTTGGAGTAATCGGCGTAATTGTGAATGCTTACTTTGGATACGCGACTGCGTCCCCGACGATTACGCCGGTGGTCGGTGGACTGACGGTTCAAGTCCTAGCTTATTCCACCGTCCCGCTCACGATAATCGCGGCGTTCATAATCTACGGAATCTCTTACTTTGTAAGAAAAAGCGAAGGAATTCAACTCGGGCTCGCCTTCAAAGAGATCCCGCCAGAGTAAATCAATCCGCGATTTATCAATCGCTTCTGCTTTCTGTCTCGTAACATGCGGGACCGGGGGAACTAGGGTTGAATATTTCAAAGAAAGAGGGGTTTGTCAAAGTTCTAGGATTCAGGATCTTTTACAAGACCTTTGGTTCCAAGAACTCGAAAAGTAATCTCGTCTGTCTGCACGGAGGGCCGGGCGCCACCCACGACTACATCCTTCCCCTTGCCGATCTTGCGCAATACGGTTTTCGGGTGATATTCTACGATCAATTGGGATGCGGGCTATCCGAGCTTCCGAAGAATCTCGCGCTCTTTACAGTTGAAAGAGGAGTCGAGGAGCTCGAAGAGTTCAGGAAGAAATTGAAGCTAGGGAAGATACATCTTATGGGCTCAAGCTACGGAGGAATGCTTGCAATAGCCTATGCTCTGAAGTATCAGAGAAATCTGAAGAGCATCATTACGACTGGCGGCTTGGCAAGTGTTCCACTTACCGTAAGCGAAATGCAGAGGCTCAAGAAAAGATTACCAAAGCAAGTTCAGCGAACACTGGCGAAGTACGAGGCAATGGGCGAATACGAGAATGCCGAGTATGAAAAAGCCGTCATGGTTTTTTACAAGAAGCACCTCCTGCGACTCAAAATATGGCCACCCGAGCAGAACCACACAATGTCTCATATCAGCAAACCTGTCTACAATACAATGAACGGGCCGAACGAGTTCACGATCATAGGAAATACGAGATACTGGGATAAAACGGACATGCTGCGCGAAATTCGCGTGCCGACGCTTGTTACTGGAGGAAGGTACGACGAGGTAACACCCAAAGTTGCTCAAAGCATTCATGAAGGAATCAAAGGTTCAAAGCTCGTAACGTTTGAAAAGAGCTCTCACCTTCCAATGTGGGAAGAGCGAGATAAGTACATCGAGACTCTAAGGGAATTTCTTACTTCGGTGGATGGCGCGTGAAATCTCAGTTATTACCTCGAGAAAGCCAATAGCGTGCGATTTCCCGGGCAGTCGCAATCCAGACTCCTTCGTGCGACTTTACGTGGGCGATTATTTTCTCTAGTGCCTTGCTGGGTGCTGGTCGCCCCGTAACCAGGGGGTGCATTGTTAGGCAGTAGAACTTGCCCTCCTCGTAAAGCACATCAAATTCATCTCTCCACAGTTCAAATACTTCCTGCGGAGAATATCCTCGCTCAGCATAGTTGTCGTAATCGTCTAGCGTGACGGCGCTCGGGAGCTCAACAATGTTCTTCCCATCATCAAATTTATGAACGTAGGGGAGATCGTTGTCAAGGGCATCTCCACGCCAAATGAAGCCCCCTATCCCGTGGAGTATCTCCACAGTTTTTTTGCTTGGATTCCAGTCTGGCGTCCTGTGACCGACTGGTCTCTTGCCTAGGATTTTCTGCACAATGTCTACTGTCTTTTGAATGTCATCTCTTTCCTTAATCGGATCCATGTCGAAATAAGGTCGGTGATCCCATCCGTGAACAGCAACTTCGTGACCCTTTTCTTCGATCGCCTTAACTACATCGGGTCTCTTTTCAGCAGTTCTTCCGACCATGCAAAATGTAGCTTTAACTTGATGTCGGTCGAGAATTCTCAAAACTCGCCAGGTTCCGGCATTGGTATCGTAATAACCTTGGCTGACATAGAACATCTTGTCGGGTCCGAAAGCATCGATCATTCCTGATTCGTCATCGTTATCGAAGGTGAGCGCTACCGCGCACCTGACTCCCTTCGGCCAGAACGCTTCATTACTTGACATTACCTTGTTCCAGACTTGCCAAGATTGTTACATGGAATAAAGGTTTCCAAGATCTATTGGGGCATCGGCGAACAATATTACTGGCATGCTATTATTACGCATATGAATGAGAAACACTTTTCGTCGAGAGAATACTCAGTTGCGCAATCGGAGGATCGACATTCACCATTGCAACATTGGTTGGGAAGCATATTTTCAGTGTCCAAGCGAGAACCTTTATTGAGATCCACTTCTGTACTTGACAGAAGTACTTCCCATTCATCTGCAGAAAAAGAGGAAGAACGGAAAATTCACTTGAACGTCGACAATAAGGAAGGGAAAGCATATGTCAGAGTCGATAATCGAGGCTCGAGATCTCAAAAAAATTTACCGGAAGAGCAGAATTCCGGCTCTCGACGACCTGGATCTTGACGTCAGACGCGGCGAAATATTTACTCTTCTAGGGCGCAATGGCGCGGGTAAAACTACGTTCCTCCGGATTGCAACCACACAGCTCCTTCCCAACTCAGGGACAATTCGCGTTTTCGGAATAGATGCAATACGAGATCCAAAGCCGATCCGCCGGAGGATCGCCATAACTCCCCAAGAGGGTAGGCCGCTCTTTACTCTGAACGCCAGAGACCACGTGATACTCTCTCTGATGATGCGAGGAGCTACACACGAAGAAGCAGCAAGGAAAACCAAGCGCGTGCTCAAAACGCTGGACCTTGATGGCGTTAGATCAGTCCACTCAGAAGAACTGTCGGGCGGTTTGAGACAAAGGATACTGATCGCGATGACGATTGTTTGCGACGTCGAGCTTATGTTTTTGGATGAGCCGACGATCGGACTAGATCCTCTCGGTCGAAGAAAAGTCTGGGAGGAGCTGATTCGCCTCAAAAATGAGGAAGGGAGAACCATCGTACTAACGACCCACTACATGGATGAAGCGGAGGCGCTGTCGGATCAGCTCGCAATAATTGACCGCGGGCACGTCCTCGCGAGAGGAAATGCGAGAGAAGTTAAAGAGAGAAATCTCGGTTCGAGGATCAGGGTGGATGTGACCCAGGGCTTCAGCTTCGAAGAGCTGGAGAGCTATGGAAGAACGATTAAAGCTGGAAACCTTCTGCGGGTCTTCACAAACGACGAGGTTGCGCAAGAGATTAGCAGAGAGGCTTTGAAAAGAAGAGTTCCAATTTCGATCAGTCCTGTCACCCTTGACGACGTGTTTGTCGAACTTGTCGGAGCAGGAATAGAAGAGGAAGAAGAGGAACGCAAGATCGAAGAAGAAAAAATGGAAAAAGGTGTAATGATGAAATGACCGGTCAAATTGCGGCTCGCGAAACGAGATCTGCTTCGACCAAGCGAAACATTCGAACCGTGCTATCCGTGTCGTATTATCTCGGGATCCTGCCGATGTTTCGAATTCCAGCTTTGCTTCCGTTCGTGTTTGCGACACCGTTTACGATACTCTTCATACTGTACGTCGGTGGAGCGGGTTCACTCCTTGCATCAGGTCTAGCTGGCGCTCTGACGATGTCAGTCGCGCAGCAGGGTTTGATCCTTGGGGCAGATCTAACCGGTTTCAAAATAGATCACAAATTTCAATCCATGGTTGTGGCTTCTCCTGTGTCGAGTTTTACCTACATGTTTTCAATCGCACTTTCTGAACTTACTTTTGCTTCACCGCCAGTTGCTGTGCTTCTCTTGATTATCAGCCACTCTGGAGTTGGGTCGCTCGCGATACTGGAAATGATTGGTGTCATTCTCCTAACGTGGGTTACGACGAGTTCAATTGGATTTTTCCTTTCGACTTACGTGCTGAATACCAGGACAGCTTTTCTTACGGTCACGTTCATTTCAACGCTAATTTCTATACTACCGCCGGTGTTCTACCCGATTAAGATTCTTCCGAGCTTCTTGAGACCTATTGCGGAACTTGCTCCAACTACACAGGCGTCAATTCTTATTCAGAGTCTCTCGGGGGCTCACTTTGCCTCAAGCCAGATTGAGCTTAGCTGGATTGCACTTCCCCTTTTCACGACTTTCTTCTTGTCGCTCGCGTTGTTCAAAGCTCGTTGGAGAGAGTCCTAGTTCTTTGGAGCATCCATGAGGGTTCGCAAATGATCTTCGAGCTACTGAGTGCGCTACCTTTCGAAGTTACATTTACTCTGAATCCATATTTCTGAGTCATATAGTAACTCCCACCAAAGATAGTGTAGAGGGACTAGAGTTGTGGCTTGAACTAGATTTATGCGCGTCCCGACGTTTAACACAGAATCAAAATTCGTTCAAGCACTAGAACGAGATTTATGCTATATTCATTGGATCCGGTTACCCCAAATGAATTCCACATGCGATACTGTTTATTGAGGATGTGTTCTGTAATTGAACGGCACAAGAAAAATCTCGGGCGGATTGTTCCAAAATGCTGGTTCTAGTCCCCGGGCATCTCTTGATGGTATCTTAGTGAAATCAAATGCCGAAGTTGGAGCCAGAGTATCGTAAAACTCTGATAGCAGGAGCTGGCGTCGCGGTAGTTATCGTAGTTGCACTTATCATTTCTGCAGTCTACCTTCCAGGTTTTACTGCACTTGGAAACAAGACGAGTAGTCAGGGATCGTTTGCTGTCATGATGACAGATCCTCCTACAGTTCCAAACGGTGTGACTGACCTATACATGACCTATAACTTGGTTGGAGTGCACTTCAAAGGTGACTCGAACTATTCCGGATGGCAGATTCTGACACAATCGGGAACGATTGACCTGATGCAATCGATCAACGTATCCCAGACAATCGCAGCAGCAAACCTGCAGAACGGAGAGAAAATCAACGCTCTCGGCTTCAACATCACCTCCGTGGTCGCAATGTACAACAACGGCTCGGATACGGCTAATTACACTGCTGACTTGGTATACGGACACAACAGGTTATTCGTTCCAATACATGGCGGGATAGTCATCAACTCCGCTGGGGACCAGGCAGTCATGATTGACATGACGCCAAAAGTGCTCCTTCTTGGCGGCCCGAGCAACCCGACCTTTGCATTCCTTCCA
>JASHSF010000258.1 GCA_030036955.1 Nitrososphaerales archaeon | reverse complement strand
ATTGCCAGTTAGGATTCTAGCGCAAGTCCCTTTTCCTCGAGAGCCTTTCTAATCTTCCAGGGATTGAGGGGCATGTCAATATGTTTCACGTCCGCGTGAGCTAACGCGTCGACGACTGCATTGACAAATGCCGCTGGTGCCCCGACCGTGGCAGATTCTCCTACTCCTTTCGCTCCAAATGGGTGGTGCGGCGATGGAGTAACCGTCTTGTCAGTTTCCCACTTTGGTGTTTCTACGGCGGATGGAATCAAGTAATCCATGAAATTACCTCCGAAGACGTTTCCCTCTTCGTCGTACTTGATCTCTTCCATGAAAGCAGTACCGTATCCCATTGTCAAGCCCCCTTGAATCTGCCCGTCAACTATCAGCGGGTTGATGATGTTGCCGCAGTCGTCGATGGCGATGAAGCGGCGAACCTTGGGCTCGCCAGTCGCGCGGTCGATGTCGAGCACGCAGATGTAGCTTCCGAACGGGAACGTCATGTTGGGCGGATCGTAGTAATCTACAGCTTCAAGACCTGCTTCAACGCCCGGCGGATGGTTAGTGTACGCTGCGAACGCTATCTCTTGGATGGTTTTACCCTTATCCGGGGAACCCTTTACGTAAAATTTCCCTCTTTCCCAGACGAGGTCTTCTTCCCTTGCCTCGAGAAGGTACGCTGCAATCTTCTTCCCCTTATCGCGAATTTTCCGCGACGCCATCGCAGCCGCAGCTCCGGCGGTCGGAGTGCTCCTGCTCGCGTAAGTTCCGAGTCCGTAGGGCGCTGTATCCGTATCGCCTTCTTCGATTGTGATGTCATCGGTTGGAATGCCCAGTTCTTCCGCGATTATCTGGGCGTACGTTGTTAGATGGCCCTGCCCCTGAGATTTAGTTCCGAAGCGGGCTATCACCTTGCCCGTCGGATGGATTCTGATTTCTGCGGAATCAAACATCTTGAGCCCCAGAATATCAAAATCGTGCGATGGACCGGCGCCCACTATCTCTGTGAAAGAGGAAATACCAATTCCCATTAGCTCTCCTTTCTTTCTCTTTTCTTCTTGCTCTCTCCGTAGATCAGCGTAGCCAATTTTGTCCATGGCTTTCTTTAGTGCGTCTTTGTAGTTTCCGCTGTCGTAGGTCCATCCAAGAGCAGACTTGTACGGGAACTTCTCCTTGGGAATGAAATTCTTCATTCTCACTTCCGCTGGATCCATGCCCATCTTGTGAGCGAGGACGTCAACCATTCTTTCTATCGCGTATACCGCCTCCGTCACCCTGAAGGAGCATCTGTATGTGATTCCTCCTTGGGGTTTGTTGGTGTACGCGGCGTCGACCTCGCAGAAGGCGTTCTTCAGATCGTACGAGCCTGTGCAGATGCTGAACAGCCCTACTGGAAATTTCGTGGGATTTGCATCCCCGTGAAAAGCGCCGTGGTCGCTGATCGTCTTTATTCGAATGGCAGTAATCGTTCCGTCTTTCTTTGCTGCGAGCTCCGCACTCATGTGGAAATCCCTTCCAAACGCTGTCGATGGCTGGTCATCGGAGCGGTCGTTAATCCACTTTACAGGGTGCCCGCTCACTATCGAGCCAACGGCTGCAACTATGTAGCCAGGGTACACGTACACCTTGCCGCCAAAACCGCCGCCAATGTCCGGCGAAACAATGCGAATCTTGTGCTCGGGGATCTTTGTTACAAGTGCGGCAACGGTACGAACGGCGTGAGGGGCCTGCGTTGTCATGTAAAGGGTGAGGTGGCCCTCGACACCGTTGAAATCGGCTACGCAGCCGCAAGTTTCCATGTACGATACGTGGATTCTGGGGTAATACAAATCCTGCTTTACGGTATAGTCTGCTTCTTGGAAGAGCTTCTCAGTTGCAGCTTTGTCCCCAACCTCCCAGTGAAAGATGTGATTTGTACCCTTGTCGGTACGAATTATCGGTGCGTCTTTTTCAAGAGCCTTAAAAGGATCGGTAACGACAGGCAGGGGTTCGTAATCCACGTCGATCAAATTCACGGCGTCAGCTGCAATGTATCGATCTTCAGCAACGACGGCCGCAACTTCCTGCATTTGATAAACAACCTTCTCTGTCGGGAGAACCATCATCTTGTCTCCAGCTAGAGTCGGGATCCAATCTAGCGCAAGTCCTTTGAGGTCGTTGCCCGTAATTACGGCAACAACGCCCGGAAGAGCTTTTGCTTTCTCCGCGTTGATGCTCTTGATTTTCGCGTGAGCGTAAGGACTGCGCACGAAATCCAAGAAGAGCATACCGGGGAGCTTGATGTCGTCGACGTAATTTCCCCTGCCGCGGATGAGCATCGGATCTTCTTTACGTTTGATGCTGTGTCCCATTCCGTGAACGACTTGTGCTTCTGTTGCCATTGCCCAACACCTTACCTCGCAGGTACCTCAACTTTCTGCTGCTGCGCTTCTCTCAATTTCTCCGCAGCGTATTGAATTGCTTCGACGATCTTCACGTAACCAGTGCATCTGCAAAGGTTCCCAGAGATTCCCCTGCGAATCTCTTCTTCAGTTGGATTCGAATTCTTCTGAAGCAGCGCGACGCCCGCCATCATCATGCCGGGTGTGCAGTAGCCGCATTGAAGGCCGTGCTTCTCCCAGAAGCCTTCTTGGATGGGATGGAGTTTTCCGCCCTTTGCGAGCCCCTCGACCGTCATGACCTCCTTTCCGCTTGCTTGCACGGTAAACATTGTACAGGATTTCACAGCTTTACCATTCACAAGCACCGTGCACGCCCCGCAGTTCGACGTGTCGCAACCAATATGCGTTCCCGTGAGGCTGAGGTTTTCACGCAAGAAATGAACAAGGAGCAATCGTGGTTCGACGTCGGCTTCTTTCTTTTGCTCGTTAACGGTAATCTCTACGTGCATTTTGCTCGCCAACCCTCTAAGCACTTCCTCCAACAGCTCTCTGGTGGGCACGCTTGAGCGCACGAGAAGTTAGAACCTTTATCATCTCCTTCTTGTAATCAGCCGGGCCGCGAAGATCGCTCGTGGGGGTTGATGCATCGGAGGCGAGGCTTGCCGCCGCCCTAGTAGCTTCCTCCGTAAGTTTCTTTCCCACTAGTGCTTTTTCAGCCTCTACTGCCTCTATAACGGAAGGACCGACAGCTGTGAGCCCGATTCCTGCCCTTGTACAGGTTCCGTCATTATCAAGCGAAATCTGAACTCCAACGCCAGCTATGGCAAAGTCTCCGACCCTTTTTTCGAGTTTCAAGTAAGCTCCCCCAGTTCCAGGGGCATACATGGGGACTCGAATCTCCGTAAGAATCTCCTCGTGCTTCAAATCAGTCGTGAAAGTGTCAACAAAGAAATCTTTGGCCTTGATTACTCTCGTACCCTTGGAGCTAGCTGCGACAAACTCGGCTCCTAGAGCGACCATCGTGCCTGGTAGATCATTTGCCGGATCCGCATGACTAACATTTCCCCCGGCAGTTCCCATGTTGCGAACTGTAGGATCAGCTATGTGACTTGCAGTGTCGCTTATGATCGGGTATTTTTTCTTTATCAAATCAGATGATTCAAGATCAACCATTCTTGTGAGCGCTCCAATTCTGAGATAGCCATCTGCTTCTCTTAGGTAGCTCAATTCTTGGATATTGTTGATGTCAATAAGGCGGGATGGTTGTCCGAGCCTGAGCTTCATGACTGGAATCAAGCTCTGACCTCCTGCCAGAATTTTCGAATCGGGGCCAGAAGTTTCGAGCAGGGTAAATGCATCAGAGAGCGTTTTGGGGGACGAGTATTCGAAAGGAGCGGGTATCATGCGAATTTTCGTATCTGCTTCAGAACCAGCAACTAATATGCATTGCAGATTTTACGAGCCGAATTTTAGTAAAAATTGCAATTTATTGGGAAAAAGAATGAAGGTATCCTTTGCTCCACACGGTTCGTTCTAAAATCAGGATCTAATTTATACACTCCTGAAGACAAGATCTTGCAAAAGCCTTGTCGCACGAGATCCTGTTACGCCAGTTCAAGCTGGGTTCGGAGGATAAGCCCTTCGTTTTAGTTGGCGTGCTGAGGACGGAGGGTCCTACGGCCATAAAGGCTGGTAACAAAGCGCTGATTCTCGGCGACGGAAGTGTTGATGGTTGGATAGGTGGGCACTGCACCGAAGATGAAATAGTCAGCACAGCTCTTGAGTGCCTTAAAGACGGAACGACGCGGTTTCTTAATCTAACTACATGCCAGGGAGGCAGAATGGATGTGTATCTCGAACCTTATCTCCCGAAGCGAAGACTGATCATTTTCGGTCACGTCCCAATTGTGGGAGCGCTAGCCGGGCTTGCAAAGTCGCTGAACTTTTCAGTGACGATTGTGGACAAGCAAGCGACGATGGAAAAGTTTCCGCAGGCGGACAGGGTCATGCTTTCACTTGACGAACACGAAAAGGTCGCGGGTCAAACCTACGCAGTGGTTGCCACGATGGGAGAGTTCGATCTCGATCACGTCATCGAGCTTTGTAACACGGATATTCCCTACATCGGCGTTGTCGCAGGAAAAAAGAGATCGAGCGAGATTTACTCATATCTCAATTCCAAGAATATACCGAAAGAACGTTTAGAAAGGGTAAAGACTCCTGCTGGGATTTACATTCGAGCAGTGACAGCTGAAGAAATTGCCCTTAGCATAATGGCCGAGATTGTTGAAATAGCAAGATCACAGAACAGCAAAGACTTGCGCGAATTTGCTCGAAAAATTCCCCTGAAAACTGCCGCAAAGGAGGTAACGCCGACAAAAATCTCTATGGATCCTGTTTGCGGCATGACAGTTGAGGATTCGTCAGAGTTCTTCTCAGAGAATAACGGCGAGACGATATCGTTTTGTTGCGAATCATGCAAAGAGGCTTTTGACGCAGATCCGCAGAAATACATCCTTGCTAAAAGTAGCTCGAGTTAGAGCCTTTTGGCGGAAGACGGTGCAAAGAGCGTTGACGCGCTAGTAGAGAAACTAGCTCAAAACAACTACATCATAGATCGTACGAATGCGACGCCAATTTTTCTAGCCATGCGGCTCGAAAAGCCCCTGCTTATCGAAGGGCCGCCCGGTTGCGGGAAGACTGAAATCGCAAAGACCGTCGCTGCGAGCTTTGACCTTGAGCTCATAAGACTGCAGTGTTATGAAGGTCTGGATTACGGTCATGCGGTTTACGAATGGGATTATCCGAGGCAAATCCTTGAGATAAAGCTCCAGCAGGAGTCAAAGAGCAATGCCGACGTGAGGCGCAGGATCTACAGCGAAGAGTTTCTCCTGGAGCGGCCCCTGCTAAAATCGATCAGATCGCAAAAGCGCACGGTACTGCTCGTAGACGAGATTGATCGAGCCGATCCTGAATTCGAAGGCTTTTTACTAGAATTTCTTAGCGAATTCCAAGTTTCTATACCAGAGCTCGGAACGGTTAGGGCGCGAAGCATCCCCTACGTGTTCATAACCTCAAACAAAACCAGAGATCTTTCTGACGCGGTAAAGCGCCGCTGTCTTTACCTGGGCCTGTCATATCCAAACGTTGAAAGAGAAGTCGACATCCTGAAAAGAAGGGTGAAGAATGTGCCCGAGGCTCTCGCGATCGAGGCCAGCGAGCTAGTTGCAAGAATTAGGCAGGATGATGAATTGATCAGAAAGCCTGGCACAGCAGAAACCATAGATCTTGTCTCCTCTGTAATGGCTCTCGGCGAAAATACCCTCTCACGAGAAGTACTTCAAAAAACAGCCGGGACGATCCTCAAGGACGACATCGACCTCGCGCGGTTCCTCTCGACGCTCTGAGAAGCGAATTCAAATTGTCCCTCGAAGAAGCGGTAGCGGCCCTCACTTCGAATCTTCGAAAGATGGGTCGTAATGTAGGAATAGAAGAAAGCATTGACGCCCTAAACGCCCTGAGAATTTTGGGCACTTCGGACCGTGAACTGTACTCGGCGGCGATCAACACCACGCTCATTAAGGATTTTGGGATTACGCCGGGACAAGAACAGGCGACCAGATCTGATACCATTGTTCGGTTCGGCGCGCAGGAGCAGAATATGGGAAAAGCCGTGCCATATCCCGATCTAAATCAACAAACTGGCAAGGAGGCTGGTGATCGAAGCTTTGAGTTTTCGATTTACAGTCCGCATGGCATACAGGTTACACAAAAGAGTCCAAAGATCTCAAGAAGCGATGAGAAGCGCTGGGCGCTCGGAATTTCGAAGTTCAAAAAAACAATCTTGACACAGGAGGGGCACAGACACAAACGAAGCAACGAAGGACAGATTGATCCTCGAAGGACAATGCTCCTCGAGCTAAAGAAAGGAGGCGATTCGCCAGCAGTTTTTCACTCGATCAAAAAAATCTCAAAAGCAAACGTCGTTCTTCTCTGCGACGTCTCCGGCTCGATGAGCGATTCCAATTCTACTATTGTAAACATGTGCTGCTCTTTCAAAAGAGCGATACCAAAGTCGGAAATTTTTCTGTTCAGCACGAAACTGAAGCGAATAACTTACTACGCTTCCAAATATTCGCCAGCTGAGCTTTCGCGTCGCATCCCAAAGCTCGATCTCGGTTTCGGAGGGGGAACGAAAATTGGGCAGTGCCTGCGACAATTTAGGCTGGCACAGGGCAGCCTTCTTACCAGAAGGACTACCGTCGTAATATTCAGCGATGGATGGGATATAGGGGACGTGTCAATTCTGAAGCGGGAAATGATCGAACTACAAAACCGAACGAACCGAGTATTATGGATCAATCCATTCCTAGATTCGAAAAACTACTCCGTCGAAACATTGGGCATGAAAACAGCACTTGACTACGTTGACGATTTTATATCGCCTAGAGAGCTTGTGAACTGACACTTGTAAGAATTTAGCCGCTCTACCACTTGGTCTTCGCAATTTTAGAAATCTCCTTATCAAGCGTAAGCACAACAGCGTCCTTCTCCACAGCGACAGCAGTAATCAGCGAGTCAAAATAGCTCATCCCTCTTTCTTCTAGTCCCGCCGCTATTTTGAGGGTGCTAACCGAACCAAAGAGAATCTTAGTTTCGGGAATGAAGTTTGTGAGCCAATCAAACGCTACAGTGCAAAGTCTGGCCAGTATTTTCGCATTGCCTGCTCGTCGAGCTCTACGCCTAAGCCAGGTTCATCTGAAAGATTGATGAAGCCTTTTTCGATTATTTTCTTTTGCTTGGTTATTTCATGCCAGACCGGAGAATCGTGACCGTGAAACTCTAGAGCTCCCCAGGTATTTGAGACCGAACCGACGTGAGCGCTGGCAAGCGTCGCAATTGGTGAGCCGATGTTGTGGGGCGAGAAATCAATGTCGTAAGCAGCGGCTAGCTCGGCTATTCTCCTTCCTTCATCAAGACCTCCCGCCTTTGCAAGGTCCGGTGCCCATACTCTTACTCCAGTCGAAAGGAGATCCCTGAACTGGTTCACGGTGTACATGTTCTCGCCCGTCTCTATGGGCGTCGAAGTCTGCGAAGTTAGAAATTCGAGCTCCTCAAAGTTGCTTATCGTCATTTGCGCTGGAGTAGGATCTTCGATCCAGCTGAGGCGATAATCTTCAAGCGCATTGCAAATCCTGATCGCCGTGTTGAGGTTGAACCTCCAATGCAGGTCCACCATGAGATCGATTTCATCCCCGAGAGTCTCCCTCACCGCATCCACGATCGACGCCATGTAGTCAATGTCCTTCAGGGTCAGGCTCCCGGATCTGATGCCGTACCCTTTCATGTAGGGCGTCGGCACATCAAGATCGAATTTTAGCGCCGTGAATCCTTCTCTCTTGAGTTCTTTGGCTCTTGCGGAGTAATTCTCGGGAGTGTAGGTTTCGTTCCATTTTTCTTGCGAGAGCCTGCCGTGGATGGGGTTGTTCGCGGTCGTAAGTCGCTCGGTCTCCACGGTCTCTGGATTCAGCCAAGGAAGATCGACAGGAAGCTGAACTGAATTCATCGCTTCGAGCCCCTTGCCGCCGTGGGCATCAACGTACACGCGCACTTCCTTTCTGTCTCCGCCGAGTAATTTGTAGACCGGCAAGTTGAGGTGCTTGCCTATGAGGTCGCGGATTGCCATGTTGATCGCAGAAATCATGTGGTACGTGGTAGTGCCGGAATACAGCGTCGCAAATCGTAGTTTTTGTTCTATCCTGTT
>JASHSF010000257.1 GCA_030036955.1 Nitrososphaerales archaeon | reverse complement strand
AAGATCGAGAAATTGCCGGTCGTCGACGATAACAAGCGCCTGCAGGGACTGATTACGATAAAAGATGTTTATTCGCGGGAAAGATTTCCAACTGCAGCGCGTGACGAACAAGGGAGACTGGTGGTAGGTGCAGCCGTTTCGCCCTTCGATCTCGAAAGAGCCCGAGCTCTGGAGAAGTACGTTGACATTCTCGTTTCCGACGTCGCGCACTTTCACAACGTCAACGTAATCGAAGCTGCAAAGAAAATGACGAGCGAAATTTCCGTGCCATTCTTTGCCGGAAACATCGGAACACTCGAGGGTGCAGCCGAGACGATTCAGGCCCTTGACAAGAATCTGGCAGGAATCAGGGCGGGTGTTGGCTCGGGGTCTATTTGCATTACGTCAGAAGTTACGAAGGCTGGAGCTCCTACAATGTTCGCGGTCTCAAAGATTGCAGTTGCACTTCAAGATGCCCATCTTGACATTCCTATCATTGCCGATGGAGGAATTAGAGGGCCGGGCGACGGCGCGCTCGCTTTGGCAGCAGGAGCGTCACTCGTGATGATGGGAAACGTTTTTGCCGGTTGCACCGAATCCCCTGGTAGCCTCATAAAGATCGGAGGAAAGTACTACAAGCCCTACCGGGGGATGGGCAGCGCAGGATCCCGCCAAAAGAGATTCGCGTTGGATCGCTACAGTCAGCCTGCAAAAGGAATCGCCGAGGGCGTTGAGGGCGTCGTCCCCTACCGAGGAGATGTAGGAACAGTAGTGGATGAGTTCGCCGCAGGACTGCGAGCCTCTTTCGGATATTCCGGCGCCTCTTCCATTCACGATTTATGGACTAAAGCAAAGTTCGGAGCCGTATCTTCCGCCGGTGTAGAGGAACTCAAACCTCACGGAATTATTCTGCCTGGAGAAGAAAAGATCTAAACCGGTAGTTCGGAAAATGCGCGATACTAGCCGCCTGGAGAAGATACTAGTCCTCGATTTCGGAGCCCAGTACGCCCATCTGATTTGCCGGAGGATCAGGGAGCTAGGCGTTTTCTCTGAACTCGTTCCATATGATATAACTCAGCAGGAAATAATTCGAAAGAGAGCCAGGGGTTTGATTCTTTCCGGCGGTCCCCAAAGCGTGTACGCAAATGGAGCGCCCCTTCCTAGTGAGAAAATCTATGGTATGAAGGTTCCGGTCCTCGGGATTTGCTACGGTTTGCAGGCGATGGTGTATCAGAATGGTGGCACGCTGTATAGAGGGCAGAAAAGGGAGTACGGTAAGGCAACGCTCAGGATGGTCAAGTCTTCGGTGCTTTTTTCTGGTATCTCGAAGCCGATGTCGTGCTGGATGAGCCACGGCGACGCCGCAAGGAAGCTCCCGAGGGGCTTTGAGGCAATAGGAAAAACGTCGGACTCCCCCTACGCAGCTATATCTTCGAAAGACGGGCTCTTCGCGATCCAGTTCCATCCAGAAGTGAGCCACACTGAACAGGGCATGAGGATTTTATCAAATTTTGTATTCAAAATCTGCGGTTGTACTCGTAACTGGACTGCTGGCACTATGATAGAAGATAGCATAGCAGAGATCAGATCCAAAGTTGGTAAAGATGACAAAGTGCTCTGTGCTCTAAGTGGCGGAGTCGACTCATCAACGAGCGCTCTCTTGATAGAGAAATCCATTGGAAGAAGCAGGCTAAAGTGCGTCTTCGTCGATCATGGTCTCTTGCGCGAGGGCGAAAGGGCCAGAATAGAGAAAACCTTCAGACCAAGATTAGGAGATAACCTAGTAATAGTTGACGAGTCGAAAAAGTTTCTCGCTGCTCTAAAAGGAGTCGAAGATCCTGAAGAAAAAAGAATGATCATGGGTAGGGAATTCATCAGAACCTTTGAGCGTGAAAGCCGAAAATATAGCCATAACTTCAAGTGGCTCGCTCAAGGCACGCTTTACACTGACATCGTAGAAAGCGCAAGAGGTGGCGCCTCGCGAAAGACCCGTTCGGTGATAAAATCGCACCACAACGTGGGCGGACTTCCGAAGGACATCGCGTTTGAGATTCTCGAACCTCTGAAAGATTTGTACAAAGACGAAGTGAGAAAGATAGCCCGCCAGCTTGGCCTGCCCATAGAGCTCGCCCGAGCGCATCCGTTTCCCGGGCCGGGGCTGGCAGTACGGATAATTGGTAAAGTGACGCAGGAAAAACTCGACATAGTGAGAAAATCCAGCGCGATTGTCGAGGATGAGCTACAATCTGCGGGATTGCTTTCGAAGCTTTGGCAGGCGTTTGCTTTCACGGGAGACGATCTCGCTACTGGTGTCAAGGGCGACTCCCGGGAATTGGGGCACATCGTCACGGTGCGAATAGTTGAGTCCAAAGACGCCATGACCGCGGATTGGTTTCGGATCCCCAACGAAGTGTTGGAAAGAATCAGCAACAGAATTACAAACGAAGTGAACGGCGTTACATGGGTGACTTATGCTGTTTCGAGCAAACCCCCTTCGACTATCGAGCCTCAATAGAAGTCTCTCTGTTTTGCCATGAAATCGAGTACCGATTCGACGGCTGGCGGTTCTCCATCCTCTTTCGATACGTATAGTCCAGCTGAAGCGTTCGCAAATGCGAGCCTTAAGCGAGTTTCCCAGCCAAGGAGCCTTCCGACTATATCCGCGGCATCCCAAACGTCTCCCGCGCCGGTAACTGTTTTCTGTTTGACCTTGTGACAAGCAACCATAACGCAATCACTTCCTCGGCACGAGAAACTCACAGATCTTGTGTGGATGTCCACCGTGCAGTTCAATTGTTGCGCGATGAGGATTACCGCCTGCTTCAATTCGTCAACTTCATAATCCTGTGGAAGCTTGTGCTCGAAGAGCTTTGAGCAGATTATTCGTGTCTCGTTTTCGTTGAGGCTGAGGTAATCAACAAGGCCTTTCTCGAAAACGTTTGCTTTTAGAGAGGGAAGCTCGCTGGCAAGTTCGCTTACGTCTGCAGGATCGAGAAAAGTGTACGCGCCTCGTTCTCGAGCAAATGAAAATACTTTGCTGCAAAGACTGGTTCCGTGCTTCATTGAGCCCCAGTTGAGTACTGCGACAATCTTTGAAGTGGCAATCTTCTTCCAAGTTTTGTCGGTTATAGCCGTGCCATCGAAATCTGCAAGATCTCCTGGATCGCTGACCATAACGTTCACTGCGCGATTTGAATCTTCAAACTCCAGCGCTACGGTGTATCCTGGTTTGCCCTTTATCACCTCCAGAGCAACGTTTTGGAAACGGTCGAACGTCGCGGTGAGAGTATCTGCAGCGAGTGACTCGGCAATTGTTACGAGCTGAACATCCGTTCCGAACTTCCCAAGTGAATAAGCAACGTTGACAGCGTTTCCGCCCTTGATTTCGGATTGCCTAACTCCCCTGACGCTTCCCCCGCCGCCTTCTGCGCTTTTCGTCTTGATTCGCTCGACAAGAGTGTCAAATGAATCAAATCGCACGAACCTGTCAACAAAATAGTCAGGCAGGACAGTAACTCTACCAGCCTTGGGCAGTCCCTCAAGCGCAAACCTGCATCTTTCGGGGTCGATCTCATGAATTTTTGCGGACAACTTTCAAAAGTACCTGCTCTGGATACACCGTGATTATAGACTGAATTCGAGAGTTCTGAATTCTTTCACCAGCTTATGAACTCGGTTCCGAATTTCTGTTGTCGGCCGAGCTTCTTCAATCACGTCCTGTATCAGATGGGCAATTTCTTCCATCTGCGATTCTTTCATCCCTCTCCTCGTTACTTCAGCCGTCCCCAAGCGCAGCTCGACATCAGTGATGATGTCCGACAGCTGGAAGCTGTCGGCCAATTGAAGAGATCTTTTTCGTTCGTAATCTAAGAGTATCTGATGGCTCTTCGTAAAACCGTACTCGCGAGCTTTGACGTTAACTCCAAGATCGTCAAGACACTTAGCAAGAGCTTGGGAATTTCGAATCACCGCGTTAGAATAGTCCTTCCCGAACTTGAGGAGTTCGGCGAGAGAGTGAGCGAGGCCCGCGATGCGGTTAAGGTGGATATTATCAACAATGCCAGGAAAAATTTTGCCTGTTATCTCGTTAAAGACCTCCTCGTCGTTTGAGACCATCAATCCTCCCTGCGGGCCGAACAGTGTTTTGTGGGTCGATCCCATCAGCAAACTGCAGCCCTCCCTGAGAGGGTCCTGAAATTGTCCACCCGCGATAAGCCCCATAACATGCGAGCCGTCGTAGATTGTATAGCCATCATAATCATCCGGCATCGTTGAACGAATGTCGTAAGGAAATAGTATGTAGCTCGCGCCGAAGATAGTCAGTTTAGGGCGTCTCTTTGTAATGAGGCCCCTTGTCTTCGCAGGGATGATATTCATAGCGTTGCGATCAAACGGAAAGTAAAGATTGCGTATTCCAAGGAGGGGCGCAAGTCCTACGCGGGATGAGCCGGGATAGCCTCCGTCCTTTGGGTCACAACTTATTATCGAGTCTCCTCGTTTGAGAAGAGCCATGAATACAATCAGGGAACAAGTGTGTCCCGACAATGCACTGACTTCCGCATACTTTGCCCGGTAAACCTTGCATGCGAGCTCTTCAGCTAGTTCTTTCAATTCATCCGCGTAACGAGTGCCCCGGTAGAAACGATCAGGGGCAGTGTACCTATTTGAGAAATCAGACGCAAGATAGCTTCGAGTTTTGTCCGAGGCAAAATTTTCAGACGCAATTAAGTTGAGTGTTTCTTCTGTCCTCCACTTGCGCTCTTTCTGAACAATATCATCTAGCCGCTTGGCAAAAGATATCGCAGAAGAAACGCTGTCAGTCAATTTCTTTTCTTTCCGTCGGGTGATTTTTTAATCTTCATTCCGCACGAACAGCGATAGCATCCTTCCAGGTGTGTAGCCGGAGGGATCTATTTCAACAGTGGCATAACCGAGATTTTTTAGAGCTGTTTCTATCTTGGAATGATTTTTCGAAGCTACGTTCACAGAATCAAGATCGACTTCTACACTTGCTTTTTTTCCGATCGTCCTTACCCGAACGATTGTAGCACCTGTGATTTTTTTCACCGAGATCTCCGCTTCTTCTATAGTTCGAAGTGTCTCAAGATTCAACTCCTGACCGTACGCCACCCGGCTCGCCAGACAAGATTCGCTGGGTTTTTCGGAATTAGATAGCTGCAGAAATCTGGCGATTTCTCTTACATCCTCCTTTCCCAATCCTAGCTCAACGAATGGAGCTCTAAATCCTGCATCGCGCAGCGCTTTCACGCCCGGTCTTGGGCTCTTTAAATCATCAATGTGAGTCCCGTCCACGCATACTTCGATCTGTCTTGCTGAGGCAACGGGTTGAATAACGGAGACCAGATTAGAGCGGCAAAAATAGCATCGGTTCACACCGTTTGCAACATAGTTTGGAGTTGCGAAGTCGTCCTGAAAAACAGTAACGAGATCAATATCAATTTCACCGGCGATTCTCTTTGCTTCAACGAGCTCCTCAGCCGCAAATGATTCTGAAATAGATGTAACCGCAACAGTGTTCTCAGCCCCGAGCGTCCTCCTAGCGACACATGCAAGAACTGAAGAATCGATGCCCGAGGAAAACGCAACTAGAACAGAATGAAAATTTGTAAACCAAGTCGCAAGGGAAGTCAGGCTTTCTGAAAGACGAGAAGCTAACTCAGACAATTGTCAAATCGCTCCTCTAATAGGTAGACCTTCGAGAGAGAAGGTTCTGCGCCTTGGCCTTGATCCTATCCTCGATTTCTCTGAATGTAAATCCTGTAATCCTACTGATTTCGCGCATCTGCTCAGCTTCAGGCTTGATTCGAAATATTCCGGCGGGCGTCTCGAGAACCTTGAGAGAGATCTTTCCGCGAAATGAAGCGAAATTGAATGGAATTTGAACGACTCTCCTATTTACGATCCACCGTTCAGTATCAAAAATCTTGACTCCCATTGTGCCCGTCTCCAATACCAAAATTTGTGCGAGTTTCTGAGTAATGCGCTTAGAACAAACCACTCTAACAGTAAAGCCGGGCCTTCCTTTCTTCCCGACGAAGGGCAGCAATGTGCAATCGAAAGCACCTTCCGCAAGCAATCGTTCAGTGGCCTGAGAGAGTATCTCTCCAGTTACGTCGTCGACATTTGTTTCAATTATCGCGACGCGATCACTGCGGAAATTGATTTTATGGAGCTCATTCGAATCGATCCGCGAGCTTGAACCTCGGGCTTTAGATCTTGATCTCTTTTCCAACCAAAAAATCACTACTCTTGAAATTATTACAACCGAATCTCTGTTTTGGAGATCGCAAGCTATGCTTAAATTAGGTTCAACGAAAGGATGCTTTATTGCCTTTTGCTTTTCTTTCTTGCAAAACGGAAAAATTGATCGGTGAATAAGAAGTATGATTGGTTTAGTTGGATCGGGTAGAGTTGGAAGTACGCTTGCAATGCTCCTTGTTCAGAGGAATATCGATGATATTGTGCTTGTTGATATTATTCAGGGATTGCCACAGGGAGAAGCCCTTGACCTCAGTCACATGGCCGCAGAGATTGGCGTAGATAGAAAGATTGCGGGTTCAAATGAATATTCCTCACTGAAAGGGGCCGACATTATAGTGGTGACAGCGGGCCTGGCGAGAAAGCCAGGAATGACGAGGCTCGACTTGCTTTCAAAAAATGCGGGCATTATTAGTTCAATTTCGAAAGAGATCGCAAAGTACGCGCCAGAATCTAAGCTCATCGTTGTGACAAATCCAATGGATGCGATGGTTTACGTTGCCCTGAAAAGCACAGGGTTTCCTAAGAATAGAGTCTTTGGCATGGGAGGAATGCTCGATGTTTCGAGATTCAAGGATTTTCTGTCAAAGTCCCTTGGAGTCTCAAACTCTTCAATCGACGCGCTAGTTATCGGAGAGCACGGAGAGTCGATGACGCCCGTCCCAAGCTACAGCTCAGTAAATGGTATACCGCTCAAAGGTTTACTCAGCGGCGAACAGCTCAACAAAGCCATCGACGAAACCCGGAAAGTTGCCGCGGAGGTGATCAGATTAAAGGGCGCCACGTTTTACGCTCCCGCGAACGGCATAGCCCGAATGGTTGAAGCTGTACATTTTGACAAGATGATGCTGCTTCCCGTTTCTACATACTTGGAAGGCGAATACGGTGTTTCGGGAATCTGCATCGGTGTTCCCGCAATTATTGGAAAGGACGGCGTCGAGAAGATTATTCAACTCAAGCTAGAAGGAGAAGAAAGCGATTCGTTCAACAAGGGGGTTGCGACGTTAAAGGAAGCTGTGGCATCCCTTCAGATCTTAGCCTAACCGTATCGATGCGATAGACCTCTTCCCCACCGTGGATACTTCCACTCGATATTCGTGTAGGGACAGATAATCCTACACGCCCCACATTCGACGCAGTTGTCGTAAGATACGACATTCTTCTTTCCTTCTTCCCACTTGTACACGTTAGCCGGGCATAGAATCATGCAGGGTTGCGGCGAGCCATTTATTTGGGCGCATTTTTGGCAAACGTTTTGATCAAAAATAACTAGGTGAGGCCTTTCGTCGAGCTTGTACTTCGCGAGGTACAGCTTTTCCTCGACGGGGACTGTCAGTTCTTGCTTCTTCGGAGTAGTGCTCGTCGACGGAGGCTGTGCCAGATTAGGCGGCTGCGAAGTAGGAGGGGTTTTGACTTCGGTTGTGGTAGAACTCAACTGATTGTTCACTATGTCCCGCTCAAGAAAAGACCTTTCTGTAGAGACCCAGCGCGTCCTTCAACAGCCCAATGCGCCCGCGCTTTGTATAAAGTTCGTGCTTCATTTCCTTGATATGATCTTCCTTCGGTCGTCCGTCTACCTCGAAGAATTTGTACATTAGATCATTGATCAGATCGGGATACATGTTGAGGAAGTATTTGTGCGTCGAAATGTAGTGAGGAATTTCCCGGAATTTCTTTAGATCTTTCAAAACAAAGCTGTTTTCTAGATAAGTTCTGTACATAGCCAGCTGGTTCGCGCTGTAATTTCCACCGGAATTTTTAGCGTCGACTGCCGTCTTGCCAGCAAATTGTCCGGAGATCATTGCAAAATTAGTTCCTTCGAAATTGAGTGCATTGACGAGCATTGCAGCGTCGCCTGCAACCAACATCCCATCTGCAAAAAGTGGAGGAATTTTGTTGTACCCAGCCTCAGGAATAAGGTGAGCCGTATACTCTCTCAAAGCACATCCTTCGAGTATTGCCTTGAGTGAAGGGTGCTGTTTCAACCAATCGAGCAGCTGCATCGGCGCATTGTAGACCTTGTCCTTCGCGAGATCGCTCATGATTGCTCCCATTCCGAACGAGATAGTGTCCTTGTTAGTGTACATGAAGCCCGCCCATTCTTCCGGGCGACCTCCGTAAATTTGGATTGCAACTCCTTCATCGCCCCGGACGTTAAAGCGATCCTCGATCTTTTCCTTGGGAAGTGAGTAGGTCTCCTTCACCGCGATTGCGAAGTCCTCGGGTTTCCATTCCGCGTGTAAGCCAGCGCCTTTCGCGACGAGCGAATTTGCCCCGTCGCAAGCAATTACGACGTCCGCCATTATGTCTCCACGATCGGTGGACACACCATTTACCTTTCCGCTTGAATCTTTCAGAACGCCAGTTACGGTAGTTCTAGTAACAAGCGTAGCGCCATTCGCTTCTCCCTGTGCAGCGAACCACTTATCGAATCTAGCTCGCAGTGCCGTAAAGCTGTTGAAATCTTTGACAAATTTTTGATTTCGATGAACAATTTGAACATGAGATTCCTTCGATAATAACCAATATTGATATTCGACAACTCTTCTCTCTATCGGTGCGGTCTTCCAGAACTCGGGCACCACTTGTGCGGTAGGCTTTGCGAAACAAATGCCGCCGAACATATTTTTCGAACCGGCGAAGTCCCCGCGTTCTAAGATGAGAGTTTTCATACCAGCTTTTGCCGTTGTGATCGCCGCGGAAACGCCAGCAGGGCCGCCCCCGACAACAATGACTTCAAATTTTTCTGGCATTTAGTTCACGTTTCTTTGGTCAATCTAGAATTAAGGCAATCCGATAGGTTAGGACATCAAATACATCCGCAGGATACTCGTGATCACTTTGCGGGTATTGGAATTTGTTTCGCTAGTCCTCTCGCTTTAAGTTCATCGATAATAGCAGGCACCGCTTGGAAAAGATCTCCGACGATGCCAAAGTGCGCCACGCTGAAAATAGGCGCGTCGGGATCCTTGTTTATGGCAACAATCGTATCGCAGTTTTCCATTCCGACCAAGTGCTGAACAGCACCTGAAACTCCGACAGCAAAATAGAGCCTGACTCTAACGGTTATGCCTGTTTGACCGATCTGGTGTTCCTTTCCTATCCAGTCCAAGTAAACCACGGCCCTTGTCGCACCAACCTGTCCGCCGACTGCAGCGGCAAGCTCCTCTAAGATCGCGAAATTCTTGGCGTTTCCGAGTCCTCTGCCGCCGGTTACTATTACTTCTGCGTTTTCGAGCTTAGCACCGGCCTTTTCCATGGGAGTAAAAGAGACTATCTTTTCCTTGATATGATCCTCGTTCAATTCGATGGGCTCGAATACGATTTCTCCATTTAGGCCCTCTACCCTGTCAGGCATTTTCATAACCCGGGTTCTAACGCTTGCCATGGTAGGTTTTGTGCGCGGACAAACGATAGTTGACATTTCCTTTCCGCCAAAGTCAGGCCTTGTGCCGTTGAAGCCTCCTTTTTCGTCTACTTCGAGCGAAGTGCAATCCGCTATCAGTCCAGTTTCGATCACAGTCGCCAGAACTCCTGCAAGATCTCGACCGTTGTTTGTCCCGCCCATCAGGATTACCTCGGGATGATATTTGTTAGATAAATTTGCGAAAGCTTTCCCGTAAGTCTCACTGCGATAATCATGCAGGACAGGATGCTCTGTTACGTAGACCATATCCGCTCCGTAGGCGAAAGCTTCCCGGCTAAGCTGCTCTCCGACGCTGTCACCAATTATTACCGCGCACACCCTCGTCCCGTAAATCCGAGATAACCTCTTTCCCTCGCCCATCAGTTCCCAAGAAACTCGTGCGGGCGCACCAAATCTATGCTCTACGTACACCCAAACGTCACCGTGCTCGCCGGGCAATTTCCTTACGGCCGCCTCTGCAACCTGGGTTTTCAATTGTGTCTCCTTAGTCTCGGCATGAATGCTGGGCTTTGCACCAAGCGCTGAAACTTGAACCAGTTTGTCAACCAGCCACTTTGCGGCATCCGAAGGGCTTGTGGTAGAAAGATCCTTTGCTTCTCCCGCCTTCTTCGGCGGAGGTGTAACCACTTTCTTCACATAAGTCGGAGATCCTCCTAGTCCAATTCTCTTTGGATCTGCTGCAACCGCGTCCTTGTTCAATGAAATTATTTTCGCGCTTTTTGCCTTGATCAGACCATCAATCGAAGCCTGCCGTGGCTCGTTCGCCGATTCCGTCACAGTAATCGAGCACGGAATCGGGACTCGGACAATTTCGACTCCGTCCTCCACGCGCCTTTCGGCATCTAAGAAGCGCTTTTCGAGGTCAACTTTGAGTATCCTTGAACAGTAAGTCACGACAGGATAATTTAGCCGAACAGCTACACCCGGGCCGACCTGTCCCGTTTCGCCGTCAATTGCAACTTTTCCGAAAAACACAATATCTGTAGGTCCGTCAGTCTCCTCTATTTTTTGAATCGCTTTCCAGAGCGAGTAGGAAGTTGCAAGTGTGTCAGCTCCTCCGAATGCGCGGTCAGTAAGCAGGTAAGCTTGATCTACGCCCATGGCGAGAGACTCGCGAAGACTCTGTTCGGCCTGTGGAGGGCCCATCGTGACAACTGAAACACGTGCCCCGTACTTGTCCTTGAATTGGAGAGCCTCCTCGATTGCGTTCAGATCAGTCGGATTAACGACCGCAGGAACTCCTTCGCGGATGAGATTGTTGGTTTTGGGATCAATCCTCATGTCATTCGTATCAGGAACTTGCTTGATGCTGACAATAATATTGAGCGGCAAATGAGAAAAACCAGTAATCAGTAATATCCTTGAAGCATGATTATTAAGAAAATTGGTGAAATAGTGCCATTTAGTTGAGCCGCCCCCGGGCATTTCGCGGGTAAGATTTAGGGGTAGACAAAGAACTACCGAGCCACAGTACAAATCCCAGAATTCTAAGACACGATGCTCTATCTTCAACTGATCCAGTGGATTTTGGTTTGCCCTAAAGTTTTAGGTTAGTACCAGCTCATCTTTTTCGGAAATCTTTCAAATTTGGCTCATTGGTAGACGAGCTAATATAGAATATTCCAACAAGATCTTGCAATGTCTTTCGTTTCTACTCGAAGTATTCTCCAGAATGTCAAAAGCGGAAAGCTATCATTAACTAGAGCCGAAAAAGCCCTTCGATTGGATGCACTATCCATCGTTGACGATATTGCCAGACTAGACATAAACCGCTATGCTAGGCGGGGTGTTCCCGAGATCATTTATGCCGAAGGCAAGACAGACAAACAGCTCGTTTCTATTTTAGCCAAGTTAATCGAAGATCGACAAAGATCCCAGGAGGGATTTCCCATTATAGTAAGCAAGATCTCCACTGAGAGGGCAAAGAAAGTTCAAAGACTGCTGCCTAAGAAAAGTGCATACGCAGCACAAGGAAAATTTCATTTTTACAATTCAGCCCGGATCGCATCAATTGAATTCGGGAAAGAGAAGGATTTCTCCCATCCTGAAGGCCGTGTCGGACTTCTAGCTGCGGGAACTTCAGATATTCCGGCTTTGGATGAAGCCGAAGTCGTGCTAAAGCTCTTGGGGTGCAAAACGTTGAGGTTCAACGACGTTGGAATCGCCTCTCTAACGAGATTGAAAGAACCATTAAGAAACTTGGAAAAATTCGACCCCGATGCAATTGTTGTAGCTGCCGGAATGGAGGCAGCCCTACCCTCTCTCATAGCTGGACTATCTTCCGTGCCTGTTGTTGGTCTCCCCACCTCGATTGGCTTCGGGTATGGGAATCGAGGAGAAGCGGCACTCATGAGTATGCTTCAAGCCTGTTCTCTCGGGATCTGCACCGTAAATATTGACGGAGGTGTCGCAGCGGGAATTATCTCAAACCTCATTGCAAACAGGTGTGCAATCTCACGTTCAGAAGGGTGTGAGAGGAGAAAAGGTTTCAGATCTCATACATTTGAATAGAATTGACCTTTTCCACCCCTTATCTTGACATCGCCAAATATTGTCAGGTTCCTGCAAAGAATCTCTAATTTGTCGAGCAGTAGCTTTTCGCGACTCAGAGATGATTCGCGATTTCTTTCCTTATACTCAAGGGACTTGATAGAGAGAAGCAAAATG
>JASHSF010000256.1 GCA_030036955.1 Nitrososphaerales archaeon | reverse complement strand
TCTTCAACGCCGCGACTTTGATGAGCGTGCCGGTCGCGAATTATCCATTCACCACTATCAGTCCCAACTTTGGAACCGCGTACATAAGAGTAAGATGTGTGCACGTTGAACTAGGCGTAAAGGATAACCCTGTCAACTCTGCTTGTATTGACGGTACTCGTATGATTCCCGTGCGGCTTATCGACGTAGCGGGCCTGGTCCCGGGAGCATCTTCGGGCCGAGGTTTGGGAAACAAATTTCTGGATGATCTTCGACAAGCTGACGCCCTAATTCACGTTATTGACGCTTCGGGATCCACGGATGAAGAAGGTCGCGCTGTCAGTTCCGGGAGCCATGATCCCCTCACCGATATAGAATTCGTAAAAACAGAGCTCGTGCTCTGGATAAGGGCGATTATCGAAAAAGATTGGAGCAGAATTTCGCGGACTGTCGAATCAGGAGCACCAGGGAGCCCTACTCTGGTGAAAGCTTTGACCGATAAATTGTCGGGCTTGTCAATTGGGGAAAAGGACTTGGAAAAAGCGATTCATGTATTGAATGTAAAACCCGAAAAACCAACAACTTGGTCTTCTGAAGACCTGACTAAGTTCTCTACCATATTAGTGGAGACAACGAAGCCCATGCTGATTGCCGCGAACAAATGCGATCAACCCACTTCCAAAAGAATAGTAAAAAACTTGGAGGCAGCTTTCGGTGCTGGCCAAATAATTCCGTGCGCAGCCGAGGCTGAACTTTTACTTCGGAAGGCAGCTCAAGCGCACCTGATTTCGTACGTTCCCGGGGATGGATCATTTTCGGTAATAGACAAGCGCAGGATCACCCCAGCACAAGACAGAGCTCTGGAGATCGTTGGTTCAATTCTGGGCGAATGGCACGGGACAGGCGTTCAGAAAGCGATCAATGACGCCTACTTGTCGCTACTGCAGGGCATAGTTGTGTATCCGGTGGAAGACGAGACAAAATTCACCGACAAAAAGGGAAACGTTCTTCCGGATGCTAGAATAATGCACGAGGGGGACACCGCTAAAGACCTCGCTTACTCTGTCCACACCGATCTTGGCAATAGCTTTCTGTACGCGATTGATGCAAAAACAGGACTTCGAGTTGGAGCGGACTATCAACTCAAAAATAATGACGTGTTGAAAATAGTCTCATCCGCTCGAAAAGGATGAAAAGATTTCTTTTTCTAGAATTAGGTATCGCTGTCAAAGAAAATTCTAGAACTCTCGAAATCAATTGGAAACAAATTCAAGCACTTGAGCAGAAGACGCCAAGTCGTGTTTTGCTTTGTTTTTCGACATGAAAGAAATGATTTCTTTTTTTGCTTCAAAACAGAACTTGGGTGATCACGATTAAAAAATTTGCGCGATCAGTGTTTTAGGGCACTACGAGATAAATAGTAGCGGGCCCGGTGGGATTTGAACCCACGACCTTTGGCTTCGGAGGCGAACATTTCGTTCTCTATTGAATTTTTGAATTCAGATCATAGAGAATCAAAGCAATGCCCTAATCCATGCTAGGCTACGGGCCCAGTTGCAGACTCTAGCTTGTCGTTAGATCTGCGCTCTCTTTAAGTTTCTGAGCGACTTTGCGTGGACCGATATCTGCGACGTATGGCCCTAACCTAGGTCCCCGTTTTGTCCCGAGGAGGATTTCGTAGAGTAATTCAAAGAACCTGCTGTTGCCGACTGTTGCCTTCCCTACCGAATAGATGGCGGTCTGAACAGAATCGGCGCTAGTAAGCGGTTCAATTTGTGCTGCCACGTCAAACACAGCTCTTCTCTCGGGCTCAGTCATCGAAACTTGCTGAGGAGGCAGCTTGAATTCGTTAGCCCAATTTAGCGCGTAGCGAATCTTCTTCCGAACGCTTTCATCGATCTGTCTAACGGCTTTGTAATCCATGAGTCTCTTCGCAACATATTCCTCAGCCTTATCCGAAGGAGCTACCGAAGATAGCTCCACGAGCAAACGATAAGAAACATGCTCTGGCGCCATGCTTGGCGGGTTTCTAAGATTCGAGTAAAAATAAACTCCCTTTAATTGGGTCTCTTTTTTCTTATTGTGTTCCTGTTTTTTCCCAAAATAAATGTCCTCCAGAGAATCGTATTCGTCCATGTAAGAGGGCACGTCCTCGACGGAAATGTTACGAGCTCCGACAATCCGTTTGTAGTAAAGCAGAAGCAATGATTGAGAGCTCGCGTACGAGAGCCACTCTTGGGGCGTCACGAGATTACCTACCGACTTTGAGATTTTCCTTCCGCCTTTGTCCTGGAACAACTCGTACACGATGTGGTACGGATGCGGGTGGTTTAGGACGTTATCGCATATCCAGTCATTGATTTTCACCGAATCGGTGAGTTCCTTGCCGTGAGCTTCAAATCTAATGTCGAATGCTGCCCAGCGGGCCGCAAATTCTACTTTCCAGGATAGCTTTCCCTCTCCTTTAGTAATGTCAGCATGGCCCTCGAAACCGCAACCATCGACCCATTGATTTCCAATTTCATCTCCATCGCATTTGTACTGAACTTTCTTGGTTACTGGATCGTAACTCTCTGAGTGCGCAACGTTTAGGCGGTGACAGTTTGAACAAAGTGGAAAATAAGGGAGCGTTTCGAGGTATTTCTTTTGACCTGTTAACTCTTCAATTTGTTCGCCGATGACTTGCGAATTTTTTAGAATTAAGTCGATTTGACTGACCAAGAGTCCGTCTTTGTAAGCTTGATACCCGCTTTGAAATCGGTATTTCAGTCCTACCTTGTCCAGCCCGTCCAAAAGAAGCGAACTCATGTGCTCACCGTAAGAAGCGTGGCAGCCTTCAGGATCTCTTATTTCGGAGACCGGCTTGCCAATGTCTGACTTCAACCACTCCGGAAGACCTGCTGGGACTTTTCTCAAGGCATCCATATCGTCCGAATATGCGAGCAACTCAGAAGTGAAACCAAGGTCTTCGAGTGCCATTTTCACACCGTAAGCCCTCGCTGCGTCGCCAAGACTGCCTATGTGGGGAATTCCCGAGGCTCCCAGACCAGATTCGACTCTAATTTGGGAAAGGCTTCTCGCAAGACTCTTCTCGCGACTAATCACCTCACTTGCTACTCTGTCGAGCCAAGTACCCCTACCGATGATCGTCACTTCCTCAAAATTTTCAGTCATTGAAAAAATCTCGGCCCCCGTTCCCTTTCATCTTTAAATCACGCGCGAAACTCAAGCTTTTCTGTCTTGCCGCAACGATCATCCAACCCAAAATACAAAGCAGTTCTGTTCGATCTCGATGGAACATTAATCGAGTTTAAATTTGACGTGAAGGGTTCGCGACAGGCAATGATTGAATGGCTCGGGCGAAATGGTTTCAGCGTTCAATCCCTTTCCGAGGACTTGAGGACCTTAGCCATATTTCAATGGGCGAAAAAAGAGTGCGAAAAACATGGAGGGCAAAACGGGTACGATTTTTCGGTGGTTCGCTCTGCTTTATCGTCTTTGTTGGAGGACTACGAATACAGGGGTTTTGCATTGGCGAAGCCGCATCCCG
>JASHSF010000034.1 GCA_030036955.1 Nitrososphaerales archaeon | reverse complement strand
ATGACATGGGCTATTGATAATCTGATCAGGAGGTGCAAGCCTGACGTACTTTTCTTATCCAATGAAAAGGGAAGTGTGATACGGAAGGCAAGGAGTAAAGTGAAGATATTAATTTTCAAAAGAAAAGGGAATGTTTCTTCTACTTTGATCAGAAATCGCATAGCACATGACGACGAGAGTTGGAGGAATTTGACTGGAAAGTCTGTCGGACGATTGATCGTAAAGCTTGACGGAATAAAGAGAATAAAGCAAGCGTACGGTATTTGAGTACAGGAGAATCGTCTAAGCTTCGTAGACATGAACAAGTTAGACGCGCGCTTGATCTGTCAAGCTGAAAGTTTAGTGAAGCACACTAATTTTCCCATCTATGGTGCACCAAAAATTGCTGTGTTCTTCTAAAAAACGCTTATCAATAAATAGCCAGGTACATGCTATCATGTTAGAGGACTCGGATCCAAAGAGTGATAATGAGAATCTACTACTTCGATTGATGGAGGCGAGATTTGGAAAAAGCGACGCTTCTGAATTTGATTCAGTTTTGGCACCCAACTACAAAGAGCACGAACCACAAGCTACCCAAGGTGCTAGGGAGCTAAAGAACATGAGAACAAATTTGCTTAACGCATTCACGAATCAGGAATTTTCTGTTCGAGATAAGATTGGTGAGGGAGACGAAGTCGTTCTTCGCTGGGAGTGGCAAGCAGATCACAGTGGGTGCTTTATGAACTGGCAAGCGACGAACAAGAAAGTCAGAACATCCGGCATTACGATTGCTAAAATCGAAGAGGGCAAAATAGTCGAGACTTGGGAAGAATGGAATTTCGCAGGATTTCGTGAACAGCTGGAGCGATAACCAAATTTTAATTCGGGACTTCAGAAAGAATTTCGAGGTTGCCTTTGTTATCCAAAGTGTTAGGCAGTTTGTTATTCGCGAATGCGATTTAGGATTTTTAGAGCAGTCAAAGTAATCATTTCGCTTGGCTTGCCTGCCCTCTCCAGAGTTAGATGAATTGAGCCACTATCGGGATGCGCTTTATCCCACTTGCCTTGAGGGTCCTCAGGATCCGGAGTTTCCGCATCCAGGTTCCATCTTCCATCCGACCTTCTCTTTTCTTTTAACAACGAGATAGCGTATCCCAGCCTCTTGTCAGCAGAATAGCCAAGAGCTGTCATGAAATCTAGTCCCACAAGAAGATCATAGCAATAATGGTGCGGATAGTGGAAGCGGTACCACGGTTCGTACCTGCTTCCCTGCCTGTGCAGTCCCCTTTGCAGGTAGAATTCTGCCCCTTTTCCAGCTGCGCTTTTCATGCCGCGCGTCCATTTTTGACGGGGATAGACCGCGAAAGCACTGAGAGGTTCCCAAGAGTCGAGATTTCGCCCTCCGCGGTGGTTGCCGAAGTTCCAGCAGGACCATCCGCCGCCGCGATCTGACTGTGTTTTGACAAACCACTGAAAAGCTCTTCTCACTTTCGGATGATCGGCGTATCCAAATTTGACCAGAGCCCTAGCCATGTTGCCAGTGATGCATAGGTGGCCCTCGTTTTTACTAAACGCACTAAATCCGCCATCCGCCGTCGCAAAGCGTTTCATCCAAACTTGGCAGGCTTTATCGACAGCAGCCTCTTTCTTGGTGAGACCAAGATCGGAAAGTACCAAAAGTCTCCAGAAGGGTGCAACGTACTTTGGCTCCCAGATTCTCGCTTTATTATTCCAAGTTTCGCTTGGCGTTAATTCGTCGAGCATGTCTTTTGCCCAGCCGAATTTTGTAATGTTCCCCCGAGCTGATTTTACGTCAGAGTCTTTGTTCGATTTACCAAGCAATTCAGTTAGAACGAGGTACCTTACCGAAGGTTGATTTGACTCAAGCAACCAATTAGTGACGGAAGAATTCTCCAAAAAGAGCACTTACCTATTTTCATAGTTCGGGCATTAGACGGTTTCGGGGATCTCCGGATCTCTCGGCAGTGCTCGCTCTGCTTGGACGAATCAGCCAGAAAAGTTCAGGAGAAAATCAGCTCATATGGTTTTTCATAAGCTGCTCTCTACTTGTACAATTGGCGATCAAAGAAAGTCCAAGTTCCGATCGTCTCTCTTGGCCCCTGTTCGGCCCACTATTGAACCGAAACCGTTTTGATGCGTATGTAAGATTCATTGAATTATGCTTCGCCGGAGCCAGCTCTTCGTCCCAGGAACCGATGAAGCAAAGATCAGAAAATCTCTCACCCTTGCAGCCGATTCAATAATATTTGATCTGGAGGATTCCGTTCCTGAAAGCGAAAAGGAAAGAGCCCGCGATCTTATAGTAACGATGACCGACGAGCTGACCTGGGGTAGGAAAGAGCTCTGTATTAGAATAAATCCCCTTGGAACCGAACAGTCGGCCAAAGATGTTGAGCGCTTTGGGAGAAATGAAAAGATCAATTCGATCGTGGTGCCAAAGTGCGAAGGCGATCTCTCCGAGCTAAAGGAGAGGATTGGCGAAAAAACCCTCATTCCTCTAATCGAGACGGCGCGCGGCTTTCTGGCGCTCGAAAAAATTGTTAGAGCGGAAGGAGTTGTGGCTATCGCATACGGTGCTGCCGATTTCGCAAATTCGGTGGGGGGAAAAACCTCTGCCTTTCAAGGCAACACGTGCGTTAAAACCGTGATAGCGATCTCGGCAGTAGCCTATGGCGTACAGCCCATCGACTGCGTATTTTTCAACTTCAAAGATATCGAAGGATTCAGGAAGGAGGCATTGCACTCCAGAGATCTGGGTTTCCGTGGAAAGCAGGTAATCCACCCCTCGCAGATCGAAGCGGCTAACGAAATTTTCTCGCCGAGCAGGGATGAGATAAAACGCGCGAAGCAAGTAATCGAACTATATGAGAAAAATGCCGGAAGCGGCAGAGGCGCGATAGGGGTCGATGGCGAGCTAGTCGACGCCGTCCATTACCGGTGGGCGAAGAGCGTTGTCGAGAATTTGGGCGATGCCTAGAATACCCGTTCTGACTACTATTCCTTTAGTAATTATACACGAATTTAGCGCAATCTGGGCAGAAAACAGATATTCTGCCAAATTTCCCCAATGCCTTAAGGATATTTTGTATGTTTAGTGGCGAAGCAGAGATCCAAGCCAGGCGAAAGACGCTTGCAGTCCTGCAGGATGAAGTAAGACGTGTACTCGATTCTGCAAGGGATCTTGGACAGCTATTCTCGTTTTTGGTAAAAGCTGATCAAGCCGGTATTGCGAGCACCCTGGAGAAGATTCGCAAAGCTGAGGAAGATGCCGAGCAGCTGCGAAGGATGCTGACGAGGGAACTGGCTGAAATCGGCACTATGATGATCAACAGGGAGGACTTTCTCCGCACTGCATACAACGTCGAGGAAATGTCCGGGTACATCGCTGGTGTTGCGTTCAAATTGTCGCAGGTAAAGTTCGGCAAAGGAAAAGCTACAGCTGTAGTTGATGGCTTGAGAGAACTAATCGACATGAGCGTAGAGTCTGTCCAGAGGCTAAACGAGGTGGTAAGAGCTCTCGCAATCAATCCGATACACGCAATTGATCTATCCAATTCGGTGCAAAAGCTCGAGAGGCAGGTCGACGAAAAGTACCGCAACCTGACGGTCAAGGTGCTGAACGAAATGGGAGACAAGCAGGGGATCAAAGAAATCCTTCTTCTGAAAGACGCGATCGAAGGAATTGAAGACCTCGTCGACAACTGCTTGGAAGCAACGGACTCTATTACAATCCTTGCATTAGGACTGTAGAAGTCAGGGCATATTCAACGATTCAAACTGTGTATTTGATTGAGTCTCTGACAGTTTCATGCAATGGATGTCTTTCGGAAAATAGTTTTATCACACTTGAGGAACAGGATACTATTTGACTATTGAAGACTGCTTCTGAATATTCGATCAAAGAGCTCAATTCCGAAACATGGAGTGATTTCGAAAAGCTCTTCGGAAAATATGGCGGAGTTCAAGCGGGCTGCTGGTGCATGTTTTATCAACGCACCGGTCCAATTTCAGGGATGAGCTGGGAAGGGAGAATAAAAAAGAATCACTCTGACAAAAGAGAACTAGTTCGCAGCGGATGCGCGCACGGCATCCTAGTATATGCAAATGGCAAACCCATTGGATGGTGTCAGTATGGACCGAAGGAAGAGTTGCCGAGAATAGACTTTGG
>JASHSF010000255.1 GCA_030036955.1 Nitrososphaerales archaeon | reverse complement strand
GTTAGAACACTGAATCCCTCTGCTTCCATGTTTGGAATTCTGTACTGGCCAGACAGCATTAACATGACGATGAATACTTCCCTTGCTCCGTGGAATCTGTAGTAAGCTCCTGCATTTACCAAAATCTTCACGCGAAGCGCCGTTAGGGTCCCGTCGCGCTTTGCAGCGACTTCAACAAATTGGACTTGATCGCGGTCGTGATGGGAAATCATGAGGTTCTCGCCCCTATTTTCTACCCACTTTACCGGCTTTCCGAGCACGATCGACGCGAGAGAAGTCAGCACCTCTTCTGGATACACGCTATCCTTCCCTCCGAAACCCCCACCAACGTTAGGGACGATAACTCTGATCTTGTTTTCTGGCATCTTGAGAGTCTTCGCGAGGACGTGCCTTAACATGTAGGGTATCTGGGTTGAAGATTGAACGATCAGGTTTCCAGTAACCGAATTGTAGCTCGCAATGACAGCTCTCGGCTCCATGGGTGATGGTGCAACCCTCCCTATCTTGAATTTCTCTTTAAATTTGATATCAGCGCTTGCAAGTGCTTCCTCCAGGTTTCCGTGGCTATTTTTCACATGCAAACCAATGTTATCCTTGTAAAATTCATCGTGGAGAACGGGAGCACCAGCCTCCATAGATGACTCTGCGTCGATAACAGACTCCAGAGGTTCGTACTCGACGTAAATCTGATCTAGGGCATCGCGGGCAAGATTTGCTTCTTTTGCTACTACGCACGCAACTGGCTCACCCAGGTAGCGGACTTTGCGCTTTGCGAGCACGGGCTGGGTTGCCATCTTCATTCCCTCCGCGGTCCAGATAACGGGCAGGTCGGTGCAGAGGGAATTTACTTCCTCCGGGCCGAACGCTCTCAGAGATTTCTGTTGGGTTAGTTTAGTTAGGTCTATTGACTTTATTCGCGCATGAGAATACGGGCTACGAAGAATTGAAAGGTGGAGAAGTTCAGGATCTTGAAAATCGTCTACATATTTTCCTTTGCCTTTCACAAGCGCCGTACTCAAAAACTAGACCGATTTGAAAACAACAGAAAGAAAAGATAAATGAATTTTCCCATACCTCGACGAGACTAGCCGGGGAGAAAGAAAGGAATAATCGCCCCGGCATAAATAGAAAAAACTAGGCGGGCTTTGGATGCCTTCGCCTAAAGTCCTCAGCAATCTCTTCAAATGTCATCCAGCGTACGCCTCTGTGACTGTTGAAGTAATCGATCAAGCGCTCGTGCATGAGCAATACCTGCGGTCGCCCGCTGACGTCCGGGTGAACCGTTAGCGGGAATATCGCATAATCCATTTCTCGATAAACCCAGTCGAACTGGTCGCGCCATAATTGTTCTATATCGCGGGGATTTACGAACCCGTGGCTGTTTGGAACCTTCTTCATGAACATCATCGGCGGGAGGTCGTCGATGTACCAGGTGCCGGGGATTTCAACAAGGTCGATCACTCGCCCTCTTGAGAGAGGTTTCATCCATTCGCTGGCGGATTTTGAGAAATCGATCTTCGTCCAAGATTCCCCAACGCGCGCGTAATAAGGTTCAAAGTCGTTGTGGCCCTCGCTGTGGTCGTACTTGAAGCCGTACTTTAATAGTAGATCCGGTGTCACTGCCGACATTTCCCACCATGGCGCGACGTATCCTCTCGGATCCTTTCCAGAGAATTGCTTGACGAGCTCTATGCTTTTTTTCAGGACGTCTTCCTCTTGCTGCGGGGTCATGGCGATAGGATTTTCGTGAGAGTAACCATGAGCACCAATTTCGTGCCCGTCATTTACTATCATCTTGACCTGCTCGGGAAAGGTTTCAATCGAGTGTCCGGGAATAAACCACGATGCCCTAATTCCTTTTCTCTTGAACATTTTGAGCATTCTCGGGACTCCGACTTCTCCAGCGTACAAACCTCTTTGGATGTCGCTAACAGAGTCCTCCCCACCGTAAGAGCCGATCCACCCAGCTACGGCGTCAATGTCGACGCCGTAACCCAAAATGATCTCTTTTTCAGCCAAATTGATTTCTCCTTACCTTCTTTGAAACTCTAGATCGCCAAAAGAGGTAGTGATTATATTATCCTTTCGACAAATAAATGTCAATTGCAGATCGATCCTGAAAGTAACCTGATTTATTTCAAGAAGGCTTCAGGATAATTTCTCTCTCTACATTGTTTTTGGCCACGACTCGCCCATTCTTTATCACGTACAGCCTCTCTGATTGCATCTGGAGCGCCTCGTGGACGTCTTTGGCGTCAAGTATTACCAAATCTGCATTGCATCCCGGTTCCACACCATAATTTCGTAACTGCATAGCCTTCGCTCCGTTGAAGGTAATCATATCGTAGGCAGCCTCGATTTCGGGGGGAGATCCCAGAAACGCTGAATGGCACATGAAATAAGCAATCTCAAGCATGTCGCCCCTCCCAAACGGGTAGTATGGATCGTCGATATCGTCCTGCCCTGTTGCTACGTTCACTCCCGCTTTCATAAATTCCCTAACGCGTGTGATTCCCCTCCTGATTGGAAATTTATCGTTGCGACCGTACATCATCAGACTGATGTGGGGATTCTCGACGATAGTCATTTCAGCTTTTTTCGCCATGTCGACAATCTTTCGGGCGTACGCATCGTTGGGCGATTCCAGCGCGCCGCGACAATGGGTGGCTGAAACCCTTCCCAAATAATTTTCCTTTAACGCTTTGGCTAGCAGATATTCTATGTTTCTCGCTCCGGGGTCTTCCGTGTCGTCCACAAGCATGTGAATGTCTTTCTCGAATTTTTTCGCTATTTCAAAAACTGTGTTTGTGTGACGGCTCGAATCCTCGCTAGTAATTTCATACCACGGTATCCCTCCGACTACGTCCGCACCTAACTCCATAGCTTTGTGTAGCAATTCTTCTGTGCCATTGTCCCGCACTATTCCTTCTTGGGGAAATGCAACAATTTGCAAGTCTGCGACTTTGGAGTAATCCTTCTTAGCCCTCAGCATCCCTTTAAGGGCGGTAAGACCGCCTATTGTATCCACATCCGCGAAAGCGCGGATGAAAGTACAACCTCTGGATACAGAAAGTTCGATTGCCTTTCCAGCTCGGTCCCGAATATTATCTTCGGTAAAGCGTCTCTTTACTATCGCAGCGGCGGGTATAACGTCGAGGCTACCCGTCGTTGCTTTAGCAGCCGTCCTTATCCATTCTCCGGTCAGGCACTTGTCGAGGTGAACGTGTATGTTGACAAACGATGGTGTGAGGAGGTTGCCTTTTGCATCGATGATCTCGCTACCCTCGACTGCTAATTCCTTGCCAATCTTGTAGATCTTTCCATTTTCGATCGCAACGCTATAGGTTCCTTCCTGGCCACGGAGCCTTGCATTTTTTATAAGTAAATTCAAAATCGCGCTCCCAATATCCAAGTCTGCCTTGCCCAAGTTTCGCTTTTAAGATAAGTGAACTTTCCACTGCTTTTTACACTCAAGAGAGAAACTGAAATATTGGCGGGGATAATTTAAATTGAAAATCACGAAATGCCAAGTGTAACTTCAGTCCCAGATTTCGTCGAGTACAATCTGCCTAGAATGCTAGGGGACGGCGTCGACTACGTTGACCTCATGAGTAACGTCGCGGGTCTAACTAATTTTGACGATTGGATATCGAGGTGGATGGACTCTGCGTCGGTTCATGAGAAGATTGCAATGGAGGCAGAAGCGTCGGGCTTGCGAATCACGGCTGGTGAATTTTATTGGAAAGCTTCGCTTTACAACCATTACGCCCAGTTCATGGAGTGGCATAATCAGTCCAAAAAGGATGAAGCAGTTAGAAGAAAAGTGCGAAACTACAACAAGGGCGCGCCCCTTTTTTCACCGCCGTCCGAGAGGATAGAGATTCCCTTTGATGATTCAGTTCTGCCCGGATTTCTCCGCCTACCGTCTGGAATGAAGAAACCGCCGCTTGTTCTTCTCATAGGCGGGCTCGAAAGCACCAAAGAGGAGTTTTACAGCTTCGAAAATCTTTGCCAGAGACGAGGACTTGCGACTTTTGCGTTTGACGGTCCTGGTCAGGGCGAAGTCTACTACAAGTTAAAGGCAAGGCCAGATTTTGAATCGGCTACGTCAGCCGTCATCGATTATCTTCAATCCAGATCGGACTCAGTAGATGTCAGTAGAATCGGAGTCATAGGGCGAAGCCTCGGAGGCTACTACTCTCCCCGCTCTGCGGCGCACGACAATCGAATAAAGGCGTGCGTTGCTTGGGCAGTGATATACGACTTCAGCACGTGGGACAAAATGTCAGCCGGTTTGAAGGACGGCTGGGCATACGTTAGCGGACGAAAAAGCTGGGACGAAGCAAGAGACTATTTCCGATCTTTCACGCTGAAAGGATCGGCCGACAAAATCTCCTGTCCTATCTACATCCTCCAAGGGGAGCTTGACGACATTTGTCCTGCAGAGCAAGCTCATTGGCTCGCAAATGAAGTCAAGGGACCGGTTAAGCTAGACATCGTCGCTGGGGGAACTCACTGTGCGCACAATTTGGGACACTTATACAGACCAAAGATGGCTGACTGGCTCGCAACCACCCTTAGAGCATAGTTTCCTAGTTCCCTTTCTGCCCACGCTGTCGCTGGATTTCGATCTCTCGACGCAGCTTTTCTGGGTGAATGGGACACTCGTTGACTTGTACCCCAGTGTAAGAAAGGGCATCCTCTATTGCATTGGCTATTGCCGACGGAGCCCAAATAATCCCTCCCTCGCCTAGTCCCTTGATCCCGAGGGGGCTGACCGGTGACGGAGTCTCAATATGTCCAACGGATATTGTAGGCAGGTCAAGGGCATTGGGAACAAGATAGTCAACAAAAGTCGGGTTCATTAGCTGCCCCATGTCGTCGTATTCGAATTCACAGTACAGAGCGTGCTCTATCCCTTGGAGAATGCCGCCGTGAACCTGTCCGTCTACAACGAGCGGGTTAACTATGGTTCCGCAATCATCTACGACCCAGTATCCAAGGAGTTTCACGCCGCCAGTTTCCGTATCTACCTCCACGAAAGCGAGATTGGATCCGCTTGCCATAGTGTTGTACCTGTTCATGCGCCATTTTTCATCCGATACCCCAGGACGAAAGTCGAAAGTGCAGGTAAATGACAGACCCGACTCCATATCTCTCGGAAGAAGATGCGTTTGATTGTTGATCAATCGCGCCAACTCCTCGAAAGTCATGCGCTTTTCAGACAAGCCCTTAATTGCAAACACGCCTTTCTCAAAGTATACATCGTCCTTGCGAGCCTCAATCAAGTAGGCGAAGGTTTCAACCATCTTCTCGGTGATTTTTGAGGAGGCAAGCAAAACTGTCCCTGCCAACATCGACGCCAATCTGCTCGCCGCGGGTCCTATCGAGGGCGGAGATGCGTCGCTATCCAGTCGCCCAACGACTACTTGGTCCATGCTAACGCCCAGCTGACTCGATATCAATTGCGCGACGTAAGTCTCATGGCTCTGACCGGAGGAAGGAAACGGAAGTCCAACATAGATCTGGCCGCTTGCGTCGACCCGAACCAAAAGCGACTCTGGCGTTGAAGTAATGGCCGCTTTGCTCGACATTGCTACAGCGGCTTGCGAGAACATTCCCGGTTCTACGGACGTAGTTATTCCAATCCCGTACTTCTTCCGAGAGTCTTTGTTCCTGCTCTGTCTTGCCCTAAGATCACGGTATCCGGCTAACACCAGCAATTCATCGAGCTGCTTTTGATAGTCCCCGCTATCGTAAATTTCTCCGGATGGTGTCACGTAAGGAAAATCTTCGGGTTTTATGAAGTTCTTCATACGTACGTCAATCGGATCCATTCCGAGCTTTTTCGCG
>JASHSF010000254.1 GCA_030036955.1 Nitrososphaerales archaeon | reverse complement strand
TCATTCTCCGTTTCTCTCACCTGGCGGAATGGTCATTCACGATAAGGATCGAGTTAAATTTGCAACTAGTTTGATCCCTAGTCAGGCCAAGGCAGCGCCAATGCCTCTCGGTGACATATCGAGAAAGTACGACAAAAACCCGATAATGCAAAACACCGTAGCGCTGGGCGCCGTGCTATATCTTCTTGGACTAGATCCTGCAATATTCGAATCTGTGCTTGCAGACACTTTTGGAAAGAAGAAGCAGGCCGTGGTCGATGCGAATAGCCAGGCCGCAAGGTCCGGGTACGAATACGCGAAAGCTAATTTCTCGCCAATGAATGTCAAAACCGAAAAGCCAATCGTCGGCAATCCAAAAATGCTAATGACCGGGAACCAGGCCATCGCTCTCGGTGCTGCAATGGCCGGTTGCAAATTTTACGCCGCTTATCCCATGACCCCTGCCTCCGGAATACTTCATTGGATGGCAGCGCACGCAGTCGCCTGCGGCATCGTCGTGAAACAAGCTGAAGACGAACTTGCAGTGATAAATATGGGGATCGGAGCCGCTCACGCCGGAGTTAGAGCAATGGTTGGAACATCGGGAGGAGGGTTTTCGCTCATGACCGAGGCTCTCGGAATGGCGGGGATAACTGAGACTCCAATCGTCATTGTAGAATCTCAGAGGTGCGGTCCGTCCACGGGGTTACCAACCAAAACAGAGCAGGGAGATCTAAACATGATGCTTGGCGCGTCTCAAGGCGACTTTCCAAGGATCGTGCTCGCACCTACTTCCATTGAGGAAGCTTACTACAGCACAATAGAAGCATTCAATCTTGCCGAAAGATTCCAGTGCCCGGTGATCTTGGCGAGTGATTTGCTCCTATCGGAGCACATTGAAACGATCGATGATCTTAGCCAAAACGTTCTGATAGACAGGGGAGAGCTGTTGACCGAAGCGCCGATTGGGGAAACCTACCTGCGATTCAAGGTCACAGAAACAGGCATTTCTCCAAGGGCCATCCCAGGAACGGCTGGGACAATATACGTCGCAGCTAGCGACGAGCACGAGGAAAGCGGCGTGGTGGTCAGCGACGTCTTATCAGGAATTCCAAAGTATGTTGAGGAAAGGAAACGCCAGATGGATAAGAGAATGCGAAAGATCGAGATTGCAAAGAACGAAATGAGCTCCCCGAAGCTTTCAGGACCTGAGGGATCGGAACTAACTCTCATTTGCTGGGGTTCGACGGCTGGAGTGGCAATCGAGGCGGCTGATCAATTGGCTCAAAGGGGGCTTCCGACAAACGTACTTGCAATTCGAAACATCTGGCCTTTCAAAGGAGATTCTATAGCTCCGATGATTGCTGGCGCAAAAAGATCTCTTTTGATCGAATGCAACTATACGGGACAATTGGGGCGTCTGATTAGAGCGGAAACTGGTATTGATGTAAAGGACAAGTTTCTGAAGTACGATGGCGAACCTATCTATCCGAAGGAAATTGTAGATCACGCATTGGCGATTTTGAAGTGAGAAAAAGATGCTAGAATTATCAAAGTACAAAAGCGAAACGAGACCTGACTGGTGCCCCGGCTGCGGAGACTTTGGGGTACTAAATGCACTGATCCAAGCCACTGCGAATTTGGAGATTGATCCGAAGGATCTTCTAGTTGTCTCGGGCATAGGATGTTCGAGCAATCTGCCTGGATTCATCCATTCCTATGGATTTCATAGTCTGCACGGGCGCGGGATGGCTGTCGCCACGGGCGCCCGCCTAGCAAATCCGAATTTGAATGTCGTCGTAACCGGAGGCGACGGAGATGGTTATGGTATAGGAGTCGGTCACTTCATACACGCAATGAGACGCAACTTGGATATTACATACATCGTAATGGACAACCAGATCTACGGACTAACCACGGGTCAAGCCTCTCCCACAAGTGCGCGCGGGTTTGTTACAAAGTCATCTCCAACAGGCACTGTTGAAGATCCAATAAATCCGATCGCCCTAGCTCTCGTGGCAGGCGCATCATATGTTTCAAGGGGTTTTTCGGGAGATCCCAAGCATCTAACCGAACTAATCCAAAACGGCATGAAGCACAAAGGCTTTGCACTTGTCGATGTTTTCAGCCCATGCGTAACTTGGAACAAAATCGACACTTACGACTATTTCAGGCAGAACTGCTACAAATTCAACGGCGCAGACTACAACGTCAACGACCTTGACGCGGCGATTATGAAGTCTCGAGAGACAGCGCCAAAGATCCCAATAGGGCTTTTCTACGAAACACAGAAACCCACTTACGAGGAATCAGATCCGGTTCTTAAGAACGGTTCACCTGTCAAGGCTCAGTTGAAACTCTCTGATCCTCAGCTTATAATGAAAGAATTCTACTAGTTCGCAGAATTCTGTCCTTTCGGCCGTGCACAGCAGGTTCTGGGAAGTTCTCGGTTGCAAGTCTTCTAAAAATCCTCCAACTTTTCGTGAGTGTTACCTTTCGGTTGCAAGCTCGCGTTCTCGATCAGAGTTCTCCATTTATCGCCTTCTATCGTGATCCCGGCCATTTCTGCCGGTGTCTTTCCGTTCAAGCCTTCATGCTCTCGTAT
>JASHSF010000253.1 GCA_030036955.1 Nitrososphaerales archaeon | reverse complement strand
CAATTTGGACTCTCGGATGTTCAGACAGGGCTGGTGACCACATTCTACTTTATTCCCTACGCCTCAATGCAGGTCCCCGGTGGATACCTAGCAGATCGGTTTGGATCAGCTAGGACTCTGCTAGTCGCGTCGTTTATCATGGCGCTTGCACCGCTGTTGTTTCTATTCGGTGGATCATTCGACGCAATACTTGCATCGCGCTTTATCGCGGGAGCTTCAGGGGGTGTCGTCTATCCTTCGATGGTGCGTTTGCTTGCCCAGTGGTTCCATAGAAACAAATTAGGAAGAATAATGGGGCTTTTCGGATCCGCGAATGGAGCAGGACAGCTTGTGGCGTCTTCGGTCCTTCCACTCTTGATTTCTGGTATCAACTGGAAGCCGCCGTTGGTAGCTTCAACAGTGTACTCGGTTGCAACGGCGTTCCTAGTTATCCTCCCTGCGACTTGGACAACCAAGTCTTTTCCTGAAGCTCTAAAGAGGCAAAAAGTGTGGATAAGGGGCCTCTTCACCAAGAACATGTTTGCTCTAACGTTGCCCAACTTTGCAGGGGTAGCAGTGATTTACGGCTCATTCGCTTGGGCTTCAGACTATCTCATTTCAACGTTCAAAGTTTCAGACTCTACAGCGGGCGGGATCGTGGCGTTGATCGGCCTTGCTACGATTATCGGATCATACTGTGGAAGTGTATTGGATCGTCGTCTTGGAAGCAGGAGAACAATTGCACTTTCGATGGTTTTGCTTTTTCTGTTTACGCTTCTTTTCGGGATCTCAAGATCACTCATTGCGACAGCTGTATGGATCTTTGGCATCGGTGTTGGGGCAAACCTGTACTTTGCCTCCGATTTTTCTCTCATACCATTTGCTTCGAGACAAGGAATTTCGGTAGGCGGCACGACGTTTGGAGTCTTCAACACGCTTAGTAATGTGGGCTCAATTGTGTCGCCGATTCTCTTTGGCATGATTCTTGACAGAACGGGCAGCTTCTCACTGGGATTTGGGGCGCTCGCCCTTTTTGCATTAATTGGGCTTGTGGGCGCATTCCTTCTCTCGCTAGATTCTCTCAAATAAATTCAGGTCTGACGCTTCAACATGGCAAACCGAGCCCCAGAAGCTAATTCTTCAAAAACCTTCGATTGAGGGATTTTGCCAAGGGAGCGAGCCATATCCTGTTGGAGACCTTCTAACTCGGGTTACGAGAGAAAAATCATTTTACTATCGTGGAGACTTTTTAAAAAGAAAGTATTCATTTTAGATCATGTATCTGTCGTACACTGGTATTCGCGTAACCGACCTAGACCGATCGGTTGCCTTTTACACAAAATTTTTCAAACTCAAAGAGGTTGCCCGTGTAGATAACGTAAAGAGGGGCGCAGGTCTGTGCGTCTTGCTGAGAGATCAGACATCGGGAAGTAAGCTGGAACTAAATTTCTATCCGAAGAGTTCTGAGTTTGCAAGTCCCTATAACAGCGGGGAAGGATTGGATCATCTCTGCTTCCGCGTTGACAATCTGCGCGAGATGCTCGAGTCGCTTGAAAAGGAAGGCTTTCGCCCCATCGACCTTCCGCCTGAAGTAGCAGACCTGGATACAATCGCTTACATTCAGGATCCTGATGGGATCTGGATCGAATTGTGGAAGGATAATCGTGGGAGTGATGAACCACTTCCCGAAGGATATTGATTACTCTCGGCTACCTGGTCGAACATCGTAGCGAGTCGTCGTTTGCGGGCGCGTAAAGAAGGCCAGTTGAAAAGACTTCTTTTCCTAACAGAATCCTCAGAATTGGAAATTGAATATGGCCAGTTTTCTCTTTTACTTGACGGGAGAAAGCTGGCCGATTAGGTCTTTTCGCACTTTTACCTGAGCTCTACTTTCATTTCATCCTTCATCTTGTTGTAGACTTCGAATATTCTCGTTATCTCAAGTATTGGCGCGAACCTCAGCTTGAATTCTGGTGATACAAAGAGCAGATAGTTCGTAAGTTGTTCTTCGTTCTCAACTTCGACGATAGAAATACCTTCATTCAGCTTTCCTAGCCCGATTGGGTAGAAGACAAATTTCGGATACTTCATCGGAGTCTTCTTGGTAATTTCTAGGAACCTGTTCCATTTCATGATTGCCCTGTCAGTGTCTTCAATTGGGAATTCCCAGAAGGTCACGTACTTTGTAGTCATCTCTAATACAATTCACCTCCTGCGGCACGAGAGAAAAAACGCAAATAGGAATGAAGCTATCGATTCTATTAAGCTTGGAACACGATCATCAATGTTGATAATAATGCCCTAATGCATTTTTTCGGAATTGGGCGTCATCGGTGAGCCCTTTTCCCGTCTCCTCAACTCCATCAGGTTAAGTATTGAAGTTTTGAGTTCTAAATTCGAGCCCAAAGAGTACTTCGAGTAAGCCTCGTTGTTGCCAATAAATTCCATCAAAGCATATGTTGAAGGAAGTACTTTCTCAAGCGCGGAGCTAATCACCCCAGTCTCTTCTGTCTTCATCCTTCATTTCCTGAGAGCTCTTGCTGAACTTTACGGAACCGAAAAGATCCTTGATGTTGACCTTTCTCCGAATCTCTACTTCGACGATGTCTCCTTCTCTAATATGTCGGGATTTCGCTTCCTCGGCGGGGATGGTGATGCTTAATGAATTCCCAATGCGCCTGACCTTTGATACCGTCTTCAAAACGCAAATACACGCTCTGATAAATTGTATACAATGTATAATACAAAAGTCTAATTCCGATTGAACCAGTCGACCTTTAAAACAAACGAGTTATAGTACGCGATTAATCCAATCTAGATGGATTGTTCGTCGGGAAGCACATTTTCCAATTAGTCTCAAAGTGCGTAGTTTCGACAATAGCGCGAGAATGCAGATACTTGATTAAGAAACAGGTAATAACTATTCTTTCTTTTGATTCTAAAAGAAGAGTATTTTGTTACTTTTCTTATACTTCCATCCTCAATCTCTCACACCTCATTCCCAGCGGAAGTAATGAGTCGCTATGAAAGCGAAAATGATTGTGTAAACAACCAGCGCCAACATAGTGGTCAATGGAGGGGTTTGATTAAAGACTGAATCAAGCAACACTCTGACCGCTGCGCCTGACGGAGAATAGTACATGATTGTCTCCAATATCCCACCCGCCTGCACGGGCTGGACCCACAAGCCTGCAAGGAACATGAGTAAGAAAGCCAACCCGCCGGACGCGGCCTGTTGAGCCGTCTGTGTTGGAACTATAGCCGCAACTACCAAGCCGAGTGAGAATATTTCAGCGATCGACAGAATAAGTGATAGGAAGAAGTAGGGAATCGCAACGGTAAGAGCCGCGCCGAAGATCAATTCACTCCCAAAAATAACAATCAGAATCGTCGCCAAAACAAAGGTTAGATTGATGATCAATTGGGCTGCGAGTATCCTGGAGGGCGGCACCGGGGTTGTTGAAACTCTTCTGAGCCATCCTATCTCCCGGTATCTCACAAGGGGGTTAGGCAGGCCTACAAGTGCAATAAAAGTAAATCCGATGACCATGATCGTAGGAATGTACAGATCGAGAACCGTGTAGCCCGAGTTTGCTACATTTCCTCCTACTGCGTTTGAAATTGCTCCAAATAGTATGAGGAAGGCGAACGGCAGCGCAATGCCAAGCCCAATTCCAAATGGTGTCCTAAGGGCAAGCTTTGCTTCGACCTTGAGGAGCTCGGAGAAGTGTCCGCCCGAATTCCCGTTTTTTGATTCCTTGTCGTCGAGTACTGAAGTCAAAGTCATCCGGTTCCCTCGCGAAGTTTAGATGCATCACCCTCTCTAGTCAGTTCTACAAACGCATCATCAAGGTTTCCTCCTCTTGCCTCAATGTCGGAAATATGCACTCCGATTTTTGCAAGTGAATTAATGACTGACATTGCCAGATCGCCCGTTCCGCTGACAGTGATGTATCGTTCTTTCCTCTCTATTCCAACCACGCCTGGTATGGCATACAGAACCTTGTCGTCAACTGGCTCTGAGGGAACAAACCGCACTCTGTTTCCTCCGGCATGAGAAGCAATTGCTTCGGGCGTGTCAAGCGCACTCACGAGGCCATGATTAATTAGGGCGATGCGGTCGCATAGTCTTTCTACTTCATCCATAAAGTGGCTGACGAGTATCACGGTAACGCCTCGATCTCTGATTCCTTCTATGAGAGTCCACGTTTCGCGCCTCGCCTCTGGATCAAGACCTGTCGTTAATTCATCGAGTATCGCAATCTTGGGATTCCCAACGAGAGCCAGGGCTATCGACAACCTCTGCTTCTGACCGCCGGATAATTTCTTGAATATTGAATTCTTGATATTACTGATTCCAAGCGATTCTAGCAGGTCACTGGGATCCAGCGGATTTGAATAGAAGGAGGCAAAGAGGCTTACTGCTTCGCCTACCTTGATTTTTGGAGGCAAAGCGCTTTCTTGGAGTTGGACGCCAAGAAAGTCTCTTATCTTATCTCTATTCCTCTGGGGAGAAAGTCCGTATATGCTGATTGAACCTGAATCTGGACGTCGAAGTCCAGATATGCATTCGACAGTTGTAGTCTTGCCAGCTCCATTCGGCCCTATGATCCCGAAAATCTCGCCTTCGTTAACGGAGAATGAAACGTCATCGACCGCAACTGTTGCGCCATATTTCTTGCGAATATGATCTACGTCAACTACGGATTTTCTGTTGGATAGGTTATCGACTGTAGTACTGGAGCCACTTTCTTTTGTCAGAATCTGAATATTTGCCAATTACACAGCCTTAATTTGCTATTAGTAGAGAAGATTCTTGAAATAGATGGTCTTAAGATTCGCGAGAGGCGCCAACCTTCGCCTGATTGCACCCCCTACGATGACTATTGCGAGCTATTTCAACGATGAGGACAACCAGCCCAGCAACAAGGGCGGCGCATGCCCTTGCGCATTTTATCAAGGCCAACGCTTATGCGCCGTTCCCTAGTTTCGTTCTTCTTTGCAGATGTAACCCAACAGATCCACTCATTGCGAGTT
>JASHSF010000252.1 GCA_030036955.1 Nitrososphaerales archaeon | reverse complement strand
CAAAAGATTGCGTGTGCCCAAGTTGCTTAGCGGGTTGATGTATTTTCAGCTCCAGGACCCAGAAGAGCTATCTCGAGGGCTTCAAAGTCCCATCAACCTCAAACTAATATACTGTTTTGCATCTCGTTTTTCATGGATCGAGAATCAAGTAGCAAATTAAAAGGAAAATCCGCAATCGTCACCGGCGCAAGCAAAGGTATTGGCGCTGCGATTGCAAGAGCTTTTGTGCGAGAAGGAGCGAGCGTTCTGATAAACTATAACAATTCAGAGAAGGAGGCTCTTGAACTTACTCGCTCATTGGATAGTTCGATAGGCAGTGTAGTATCTTTTAGAGCAGATGTATCCAAAGACCCAGAAAGAAAAGCACTCGTATCGAAAGCTCTTGGGGAATTTGGAAGGGTAGACGTACTCGTGAATAATGCAGGGATGATAACGCGTAATTCATTCCTTGAGACGACGGAAAGTCAGTTCGACCAGGTCATAGGTGTCAACCTCAAGTCAGCTTATTTCCTTTGCCACGCTGTTGCCCCGATAATGCTAAACCAGAAACAAGGGAAAATAATCAATATATCTTCCATTTCGGGTCTTGCACAGATTTCAACGCTTGCTCATGTTGATTACGTGGTTTCAAAAGCTGGACTAATCGGGTTAACGCGATCTCTAGCCGTTGCACTTGCACCTTACGTAAACGTTAATGCGATATGCCCAGGGACAATTGAAACGGACATGATCGCCCCACTTGCGAAAGAAAAGAAAGAGTCTTCCGCTTCGGAATCGCTTTTGAGGAGACTTGGAACGCCCGAGGACGTCGCGAGTGCGGCGGTTTTCCTCGCATCAGAGGATTCGAATTTCATAACCGGCGAGATAGTGACCGTCGCGGGAGGAAGGGGTATGCGATGAAAATAATCGGAGAACTGTCCCCCAATTGGCGCATTTGACGAGTTTTTTCCGGATTTAATAGATTGGAACGCAAGTGTGAGTCTTCGCATTTGAAGTATCGAAAGAATAGCCCGAAAGAAAGGCGTGAGGCTTTAGCCGACATTCTGAACAATAACCATCTTGACCTAGCTCTCATTTCAAATCCGAAGCACATTTTCTATTTTACAGGATTTCCTTCTAATCTCAATATGTACCTGACACTAATGAAGGGTCCGAGATCGACGTCATTCCTTGCGGTCAAGAGTAACGGTACGTCGTACATTCTTCTGGGGCAAAGCGAGGCAGCAGCCTCTTGGAACAACTCAAAGAGAAGGAATTCTCTCGAGCGAATTTTCGACGGGGAGATTAGCACATACACCGATTACGATCCAAAAGAGAGGATTGTCACTTATGGTGATGTTCTTTCTATCGAGTTTTCAAATTGGCTGAAAGGTCTCGGATCTTCACGCAAGGTGGGAATCGAAGAATGGCATCTTGCAGATTCGTACCGTGGGATGATTTCAAAAATACTAGATCCACAATATTCGGGACTCTCGCAAAAGATTCTTTCAATGCGCGCAACGAAGGGGCGCGATGAAATAGAGAATGTGAAATCTGCGACCAAGATGATTGATTTTGCGTACGAGCAAGCTAGACTCGTCGCAAAACCCGGGAACACCGAGCTCGACATTTATGCCGAAATGAACTATCGCACATTTCCAAAGTACGGTCCCTTTGGCTGGATTATTGGAGATCACGTTTCAGGAGAGAGGTCGCTCCAAGCTGCCGGATGGGCAAGCGAGAGAGTACTAAAGACCGGTGACACGGTCATCCTTGACCTCCAAGCGTCGCACAATAACTATTGGTCTGACCTTTGCAGAACGTTTGTTGTGGGTAGAAAATCCACGAAGGAACAAGCGCGAGTACTCGCGACATTGTCCAGATCGCTCGAGCGTGCTGGCGAATTGATGGCGCCGGGAGTTAAGGTCAAGGACATTTGCTCTGAGGTGAATCAAGAGATAACAATGGCTGGATATCCGAAGGTTCCACACCACTTAGGTCACTCGATTGGCCTCGACGACCAGGAACCTCCATGGTTTCTGCCAAATTCAGAAGAGCAATTAGAGGAACGAATGGTATGCGTCGTAGAACCGGGAATTTACATTAAAGAGGCGGGAGGAGTTAGGATCGAAGACGCTTACGTCATTACTAGGAAGGGAAATGAAAAGATCTCGCACTACGCCCTAGATCTAGATTAAAGAATTACAGGTGCAAAAAGTGTAGGTATTGCTCGCTGGGCCTTCTACTTACTTTATACGTGCTGCTCGACTAGGATGGGATTTCCATCCGGATCCATAAGGAAGAACCCGGCTGGTCCGCTTTTCGATGTCAGTCCTTGTTCTTCCGTAAACTCGATGCCTTTGGATTTTAACTCTCGGTGTATTTCACGTATGTCGGTGAAATTTGTGAGGGTAGGTTTTCCGAAGTGCCCGCCGGGGTTAAAGCAGAGAGTGTTCTTATCGAATATGCCTTGAAAAAGTCCAATTTCAGTTTCGCCGTTTTTCATGGTGAGCCAGTTTTTGTGATCCGGATCCGGGGACGAGGCAGTAAACCCGAGCTTCTCGTAAAAACTCTTTGACGCTTGAAGATCTTTGACGGCCAGACATATCGAAAATGGACCTAACTCCATGGAAATCGATGAGTCCCTTGGTACAGGAATTTGGGGTTTTTCTTATAATAATTTCCTAAGAAGATTCAATCCTATCTTTCAGCTTGGATGGCCGTTTAATGTCATCCGATATCATTGGCGATCTCCACCGCATTAGAAAAGGCGTTTAGGCAGGACACTCACGAAGCTACAGATGGAGGAGCTGCGAGCCAAATTAGCGTGCCCTTCCCTTTGCCAGCTTTCGATTTGATTTCTATCGCCGCTATTGCTCCATTTAGCATCTGGATATTTGCTTTGTCTCCCTTTATCAAATCGGAAATCAAATGATCGATTAGAGGTTGATGAGTTACGAGAACGATTCTATCCGTTTTCTTGAAGCCCTTCAAGAATGCATATACTTCAGATGGTTTCTTTCCTCCGTACAGGCACTCGTCCTCAATGACTCGAGACTCAATTCCTGCATTCTTTTTTGCAATTTCTGCAGTTTGCTTTGCTCGAATCAGCGGGCTTGAAACAATGTGGGTAGGCTTGAAACCAAATTCTTTGGCATGAAGCGTCACTTCACTTGCTTGCTTCTCTCCATCTTTGGACAGTGGAGGATTTTCATGATCGGCTTCAAAGTCCGCGAGCGCGTGGCGGTAGACGTAAATTTCCATTGGGATTTGACCACTTTACTGACAACTCATTTCAGATATTTGAAAATTCAACCGCCATACGAGGGCACTCTAAGGCTTCTCATCATTTAGGCGTTGGGGTTGTATTGTTTGCAAAATCACGAAAGAAACACTATAAATAGATATAGGGGCCGAATTTTCAACGGCGGGCGGGTCCCGAATGCGAAGGACCGCACCTAACCAAAGATCATGCTACGCTGAATCCCCTCAAGCCGGAATTTTTTCTGTTGTAAATTGTTGCTGACGATTTTCTCCTCGCCCACCAGCTAATTGGAACGAGACAGTTATCCGCCAAGGCAATGCTACCCTTTTTCAGCTTTTGATCCACGATCCTGAAATCTTCTTTCGCGCTTTCTATCTCATAGGGCACGTCGTACAGAAAAAGATCAACTCTGCCAATTTCTCGAATCAGATCGGGTAGGACATCGCTACTCTTTCCCAGCCTAAGATCCCAGTTCTTCTTCAAGTTTCTGGGGACAGCCCAGCCAGATTTTTTCCCCCAAGGAATAGCCCAAGAAATTCTACGTTTGGCTAATCTTGTTTCAGATTCAGATTCCTGCTCGGGCAGGTCTATTGAGTGGAGCACCCCTTCGCTTCCGAGTGATTGCAGGCCGCGCAAAAAGTACGCCGACGATACCCCTGCCGCAACGCCCACTTCCACGATGTGCTTGGGCTCTTTTATTCTGGTCAAAGCATAAAGCTCGAACGGTGCGCAGATCTGAATGTAGTTTGAGCGTCCCCCTTCCGCCATAGTTTGTTCTATAGAGCGTCTGAATTCTTGGTCTTCCATGGCACGCTTGATTTCAGCCTGTGCCACCATAGGTTCGATCCTTGCGAGCTTTGAAACAAATAGATCATCGGGAGTGCCCCTTTCGAGCTTGACTTTCACTTTGCTTGGAAACAATATGGACTCAGTCACGTCAGAGATTCACTTTGAACATTTTTCCGAATTACAAATATTTTAGAATTGAACCATCGTACGAAGGTAGCAGCTTTATGACCCATCCAAGCTGTCACATTCTTTGAACATAAAATGAATGTTTCCAGGGTGGACGTCGGGTCTGATAAAGGCTCAATGGGGACGAACTTCGTTTCTACTGAGTTGTCGTGCTTATTCTGTCAGGAACAAGCTCGAGAGAGAACGTCTTCAGAAGAAGGTCGAATTATTTACGAAGATGAACTTTTTGTCGCTTCTCACCGATTAGACGAGAGTGAGCTATCATATCTGGGATTGATCTTGATTCGAACAAAGCGGCACGTGAATGACCTCGGAGAGCTCAGCGATGCCGAGGCAGAGGGGTTGGGCAGGCTCATACAAAGAGTTGGCAAGGCCCTGAAGGTGACAACTGGCGCAGCCTGGACATACTGCTACAGCTTCCTGGAGGGTGTGAGGCACGTGCATGTCTTTGTGACTGCAAGGTATCCGAATGTCCCAAAAGAATACGTTAGGCTCGACATCGCCAAATGGCCTGCAGCGCCAATGGGACGCGAAAAGGAAGTCTCCGAATTATCCAGTAGAATCAGAACAATGTTAAGAGAGGAGAACTGAATGGCTATCAGGGCTGCATTTCGAGATAGGGAAGCAGCGATTTCAAGATCTTTTCCTCAGCTTTTCGCAAGTGTTCCTCAAAAGTCGTTCGCGCGACTCCATACTGCCCAGCCATGAATTCAGTGCTGGTGCGAGGTGGGATGTCAAAATATCCGAGCGCCAAAGCACTCCTCAGCGCATTTTGCTGCTTCTTTGTCAGTTTTCCCAGCAAGGCGGA
>JASHSF010000004.1 GCA_030036955.1 Nitrososphaerales archaeon | reverse complement strand
GGGAATCATCTCGGGGACGAAGTTATCTGTGATTCCTGCAGAAACGAAATGTTCTCTTCGCTTGAAGAAGCGTGGGTAAAGCATTCTGCGTTTCTCGATTCTGCTTTGAATTGATTTCCTGCCCTATGCTGGGCGAAAGTTAGAAAAGTGGTACGGACCGTTCAATCCTGAAGTGATTTGATTACAGCATGGTAGAGATTGGCGATAAGGCTCCGGAAGTAGAGCTACTCGATACGGAAAGAAAACCGGTGAAGACATCTGACTTTAAGGGGAAGACTGCAGTTCTAGCTTTCTTCCCCGGCGCTTTCACGGGCACTTGCACTAAAGAGATGTGCAGATTCAGGGACGATTTGTCCAAATTCGAGAATTTGGATTCTAGTGTTTTTGGGATAAGCGTCGATTCACCGTTTTCCAACAAATCATTCAAGTCTCAATCGAACCTCAACTTTCCGATTCTGAGCGACTACAGCAGGAGCGCAGTGAAGGCATTTGGAATCGAGCTCCCTAACTTTGCAAGCATGAACGGGTACACGGCTGCAAAAAGATCAGTATTTGTGCTAGACAAGGACGGCATAATTCGCTGGAAGTGGGTTTCCGATAATCCCGGCGTCGAACCTAACTACGAAGACGTCAAGCAAGCAGTCGAAAAAGCAAGAGCGTCCTAAGATTTCACCACTTGCCGTTGTGGAATACTCCTGACGACGGGGCACGCTGGGCGTTTGCAACTATTCGCTCTACTAATTCCCGGGGCAATTCTCTCCGCTCAAACGCTCTAACAGTTTTGCGTTTGCGAACAACATCCTAGAATTCCATATTTAGCTTCACTTCATGCCTATTGATTCCTCGGCAGATTTCTTTTCACGCTCTCCGAGTTTTGGATAGCTCATTTGGAGCTTTTCCAGTTCCTCGACAATCGCGCTGACCACTATGAAATCCCTGAACCATTTGTGGTTTGAAGGTACGACGTACCAAGGCGCCCACCTTGTGCCGGTCATTTCTAGCATCTTTTCGTACGCTTTCATGTACTCTTTCCAGTAACTTCGCTCCGCCAGATCGCTTTGACTAAACTTCCATTCCTTCGCCGGGTCGTCCAGGCGCTCCTCGAACTTTTTCTTTTGCACCGCCTCGCTTATGTGAAGAAAAAATTTGAGCAGCGTCGTCCCTTCGTTCGTCAGCATTCTTTCAAAATCGTTTATCTCTCCGTACCTCAGCTCTTCAGTTTTCTTTGGGGTGAGGTTGTGGACTTTTTCTACGAGCACGCTTTCGTAGTGGCTCCGGTTGAAAATCATAATCTCTCCTTTGCCCGGAGCATCCTTGTGAATCCGCCATAGAAAATCGTGGTCGAGTTCTTCCTGCGTTGGTTGCTTGAAATTCGACACCCGCACACCCTCCGGGTTTACGCCATCGAAAATTGTTTTGATGGTGCTGTCCTTCCCGGCCGCGTCCATGCCCTGCAGCACGATCAGAATTTTGTGCTTGTGCTCGGCGTAGAGGACCTCCTGCAATTCAGCTAACTTTTGCTTGAGATCCTCAATTTCGCCCTTTGCATCGCTCTTTTTCTCGGGAATGCCCGATGTGTCGTCAGGATCCCATTTCCTCAGATCAATCTCCTCGCTTTCTGAAATTCTGAATTTTTCCAAGCTAAACTTCAATGCTTCATCAGCTCAATTTTGCTCCAACTCAATCTGATGAGAGGACGCCCTTGATTGATTTGAATGCTTTGAGAAGATTCTCCATGACTCGTGCTTTTCCAAACGCGGGCTTCCAGCTTTTTTCAGAAAGTATATCGCTTATGATGAACACCGCCGCAGTTTGAATATTCCGGACCCGACCGACTGCGAAAAGAGCGGAAGCTTCCATTTCGACGGTGAGAACTCCTTCTTCCCTGTAGCGCACGAGCTCTTTTACCGTCTCCCGATAAGGGGCGTCTATCGTCCAGCTCGGACCCAGCTTCACCTTCCCGCATTCGGATTCGAGTTTTCGGTAAATGATGTTGGTAAAATTCTTCGAAGGAAACGCGTACTTGGAGTGCCTCAGGTAGTGGTGGGAGGTCCCTTCGTCCCGGATGCTCTTCGTGCAAACGGTAATGTCGCCGATTTTCAGATCGCGGCCGATCCCGCCCGCCATGCCGAGAATAACAAACTTGCTCGCCCCGAGGCTGGCGAGCTCCTCCTCGTGCATCACGGTCGCAGGCGCCCCTATTCCAAACTGGGCCAGCAGCCCGACCCTGTTCATCGTTCCTTCGATCGAGTAGAGGGAGCCAACGTTGCCGAGAACTCCAGTGACCTCCGATATCTTGTGAGCGCTCTGGATGCTTTCGCACAGGCGCTTGGAGTAGCAGAGAATTATGCTTTCTGGAACCCGATTTTGGGACGCCCTAATTCTTTTGCGATACCTCTTCAAATCGGAAGGGGAAAAGAGAGCCTCTTCGGCGTATTTCCGTTTGAACTTTGGATATGCCAAGTCTACGAACAGATAAATACAGTTGCTCTTATCTTCTTTTGGTGAGTGGTTGTTCGGGCATCTTCGCTGAAAACCGTCTAGTTCAATTTAAAGCTCTACTATCACTACAAAAAATGTCGCTTTCATCTTTGATTTATATGTCAATTCCGTGTAAATCTACACAAGGGCGTCCAAATTTTTACCGCTCTCGCACAGGGTGCGAGTAGCGCAACTATTGTAGCTTCA
>JASHSF010000251.1 GCA_030036955.1 Nitrososphaerales archaeon | reverse complement strand
GAGATTTACTATATTCACTCGAACAACAACGGAGCAACTTGGAGCAGCGTGTCCGTACTATCGACATCTCTCCCGAACACTATCAACCCGATGTTGTGGGCGTACGGAAATACTTCCTGGATTGCAGTTGTTCAAAATCCCGGTGCATCAGACGGAAAGATCTGGGTTTACACTTCAACCAACGCCGGAAGCACATGGTCAAGTCCTGTTCTTCTAAGTGGATCGGGACAGGTCAGCTACCCGTGGACTGTGGCTTCGAGCGACGGGCAAAACGTGTTCGTTGGCTACTCCCAGAAAACAAGCTTCGGTTGGATAGTTAGGGTCGGGTACAGCACGAACGGGGGAGCAAGCTGGGGGGCCGCTCCGAGCGCGAATGCCTCCGGGAATACAAATGGAAAAGCTGGGCAAGCTCAGGATCAAGCTGACACCGCAATAGCTTCGAGCGGCACGCACTGCTATGCAGTTTGGCAGTATTTGAGCCCGTCCGGAACGTCGCAAATTTACTTTTCTTCATCATGACAGCAGCGATGTCTTCAGAAAGTCTGAACCCATTTCCGATATGATATCATCACGCTCCTGTTAGAGTGGTTCGCGAGTCATAAATTAATTAAAGGCTAGAAACAGAGTTCTCGCCGATCCATGAGACTCATTTGAGAGTTCGAATATCCAACAGCTACTTTGATATGAGTAGCGCCGCTGCAAAACTGATAGCCAGTCAGCTAAGAAACAAGCCCGACTCTGTCCTTGGTCTTGCAACGGGGAGCACGCCGCTCGGAACCTATCGTGAACTTGCTCGCATGCACAAAGAGGAAGGGCTTGATTTTTCACTAGTCAGAACGTTCAACCTTGACGAGTACTACGGTATCGGCCCTGATCATCCGCAGAGCTACCATTACTTCATGAATGAGAACCTGATAAAGCACGTCAACATCGATCCGCGGAACGTACACTTGCCCGACGGCCTCGCCAAGAACATCGAAGAGTCATGCAGGAGATACGAAGATTCGATCAAAGAAAGAGGAGGTATAGATGTCCAGCTCCTCGGCATAGGGCGCGATGGGCACATTGCCTTCAACGAGCCAGGCTCTTCGCTCGGATCCAGGACGAGGCTCAAGACCCTCATCCAGGAGACGGTCTCTGACAACGCGAGATTTTTCAAAACTCTTGACGAGGTTCCGCGCTTTGCGATTACAATGGGCGTCGGAACGATTCTCGAAGCACGCCACATTATCCTACTTGCAAGTGGCGGAGAAAAAGCAGACGCCGTGAAACTTGCAATCGAAGGGCCCGTTACCACGGAGATTACTGCGAGTGCACTCCAGCTACACCCAAAAGTCACCGCGTTTCTGGACGTCGCAGCAGCAGACAAACTCAAAAGAAAAGACTATTACAAATACGTGGAAGAAATGCGACAAAAATTCGGCCAGGCAGACGTATGAGATGCCAGAATGATTGTTACATGATACTATTGAAGAATACGGAAAACTGGGTGCTCCGGGGCAATGCGCTGAAACTCCTCTTCAGGCGAAGTCGCACTCACGCCTGCGAAAAAGATACCCACCTCGACCTTCCAGCGAAGGAGATACGCCCGGAGAATGGGTGGCTTGCTCTCGTTTTGTATTTCGATTGCTCTGAATGGCTTTTTGCTTCGGCCCAACCCAAGTTCACCGCTTCCCAGGGCTCGGAGGTTGCGAACCCACTGAGTCTCCCCGCGCGGTGAGACTAAGTACAAGCTGCCATCGAGGGTCAGCAGATTGACCGGCGTCGAGTGCCAGTTTCCACTCTTCCGTCCTTTCACTCGCAACACTCGTGATCCCCACACACTTATGCCCAAGTGTGTAGCTAAAGCCACGATGCCGTTGAAGATGTGTCTGGTAAACCAACCGGGTTTGCGGTAGCGGGACATTGTAAATGGCATTCGTTCCGTTAAGGAAAATAACCAGTTAAGAATGCTAGAACGACTATTGCGAGAGGAACGAAGACGGCGGCCCAGTAGAGTTTGTTCCAGCGCAACACCTTTGCTCCGTCGAGTACAAAGATCGGTAGCATGTTGAATGCTGCAAGAAAGAAGTTGAAGTAAGATCCAAGGTATCCCGCCTCTTGGATTATCACGCTGCTCGTATTCACCAGCAGCAGGGGCAGAAAGATCAGCGCAATTACGACGTTGGTCAGAGGCCCTGCCAGCGATATGATGCCGTTCTCCCTCTTCGAAATACCCGCACCCATGATGTACGTTGCGCCAGGGGCGGCAAAGACTATTCCGAGGAATAGTGCCGAGAATAGTGCAAAGGCGAGCCCGCTGAGCCACATGCGGAACTCGGCCATGAAACCGTACCGCTCAGCTATGAACTTGTGCATGAGCTCATGTAGCACGAAACCGACGCCGATGGTAATTAGCGCGAGAAAGAAGGTCGACTCAAGGCTGAGGGACATCGGCACGCCGTTCACAATCAGTTCGAGTCTTGAGTTGAAACCACCGAGCGCTCCACCTGTGATTGCGACTGTAAACGCCGTACTGAGCGCAATCCATGCAATCAGAATATCGCGGATTTCCATGTGCGAGAAGCTACGAGGTTGGCTAGTCCTGCCCATTGAGTATTTGTCTTCGCTCGGGGAAGAGTATGAATCCCATCCCGCGGGCTGGGGCGGGGTCGGCGGAGATGTGACGGAGAATTGAGAGCCGCAATAAGGACAGAAATTTGAGGCGAACGTAATTTCTCTCCCACAGTTGGCGCAGAATGTTCTCCCGGACATGTTACATCGTTAAACGGCTCGCGTAGTATTTACACGTACTTTCGCAATCTCTCGTGAATAACTACGAAATTAGGATTACACGACTGCATGCGTGGATCGTCCCCTAGATGGGCAGCAAAATGGGTGCAAAATTTCTTCTAAGCGTGTTTAGGGCACCAAAACTCCGAAGAGAATATTGCTTCTGACGACATTTAAGGCACTTTCGAAAAAGTTTTCTGAACGCCTACTTCTCTCCTTGGCTTGCGTAGACCAGTATAGTAAGTGCAGTATAGTCGTCGGCTGGCTCCGTACTGGGCCACGCGATTACGTTGTCGAGGTATCTGCCTCCGTGACCAGTGAACTGTGCGTACGGATCGCCGCCTCCCACCGGGCACTTTAGCATTCCTCCACCGAGTATCGGTGGGTTTTCCACGTAGCCGAGCCCCTTGAACGAGCTAAGCGAGTTCGGACCGTCCACGGTGGCGCCATAAAGAAGGAGCGGTGGAGTACCATTCAGCGAACCTACGAGGTTAGCTACCTGACTCTGGAGGCAATCCGGAAACGTGTCACCGACTCCCACGACGAACGACGACCCCCAGGCGTTCTCACCGAACACCCAGTCGCGCTCCATCTCGGCGAATGCTGCGTACTTTGTCGTATTCGTAAGCGAGTCATAAAATTCCGATTCCATCACAAAGCCCAGCGCGTGTGGCGTCGCGTCAAGCCCTCCGTACGCGATGCCGAGACCGAATGGATCCTTTTGCGATTGGGCGGCGCCCGTCGAAAGCTGGTAGTTGAGATCCTGAAGCAATTCTGCTTTCGTGACTTCGAGTCCACCGGGGTTGCCCGCCTGCGTGATCGCGTCATAAAGCTCGTAGTGGGCGAGGCCGCCCACGTCGTAGAGGTTGAGCGAATCCTCACTGCTTTTGGGAGCTTTAATGTACGCGTTCGCCCAGTGTGCGGCTACCTTGAGGTAATACATCGGGTCTGTGTGCGGGAGATTAGCTAGAACTGGCGAATTTGAAGCGGAGGCTGTCGCAAGTGCAAAATAGAGTTCAGTTGCGCCGAGTTCCAAATCCTCCTTCCACGTCGTCTGGGGATAATAATTGTGTGGTGCAGTCGTGAGCAACTGCCCAACGTCGCTCGTCTTTGCAAGTTCGAAAACTGTTTCCGCTTCGACTAGGCATTTATCGGCGTAGCTCGGATCGGAGCTGTGGTATACCTGATAGCACAGGGCAAAATCTGCCGTGAGCATTCCGGCGAGGTTCGGGCTGATCGGCGATCCTGGCGGTCCGGCTTCGAAGACTGGTCGGTACTTTATGTAGTAGAGCTTGCTTCCCTCCGTGACGTTGAGCGCGTCGTCAGCCTGGGGCAGCCTCCAAAGGTTGTGGTCGGGAGTAATATTGCGGTTGCCGTTGCCTATGCCGACCTGATAGTACAGCGTTTTTGTGGTTTGGTTCCACATTTCCTGCAACCAGTTGAGGCCGTACATCGCTTCCGCGGTAAAATTCGAAGACTGGCTGTCCATGAGCGCCGGGTACTCGCGCACCGCGAAGAGCATGATCGCGTCGGTGTAACTCGCGGTCTCGACGAATTTGAGGTAGTCGCCCGCGTCGAACCATCCGCCCGCCACGTCAACCGGTTCGCCTATGGGAACAAGGTTTCCCTGAAGGACTCCTTTGGTGTAAACGGGTGTTTGATAAACCGTCGCGTCGTCGTCAGTAAGGTGCGAGGGTTGCCTGTCCAGGACCGACGAGTTGACTATAGGGCCGTCCTGCTGGGCTTGATAGAAAAAGAGCGCATCAGCCAGGAGAGGATAGTACAGGGTCTGCGCCGAACCGATTTGGAATATAGGCGACGCGACGCTGGGATTCGATGACAGGCGAACAAAGTATGTGCCCGTAGAATTTAGAGCACTAAAATCTATCAGGTACGTGTACGGGTAGTTCGAGTTCCACTTGCCGAGGCTCTCACCTACATTGCCGACGAAAACGGGTGAGCCACTGCCTTCGTTCACGATCTCGAATTGCGCCTTTGCATACGATCTCGAAGACGATATCAGAACGGCTCGTTTGTAATCGCTCGGCAGGTAGCCGACTTGGTTCACGCGAATATATGCGATGGAAGAGGATAAGCCCATTCCTCCGCCGAAGACGGCCGAAGCGCCAAACGCAGCAGTAGAATAACTAAAAACCAAGAGCGCCAGTACCGCAAGGGCAAGCCCTGCGTTTAGATATCTGTGCGATTGCCTCAAAAAAGAGGATTGCAAAGTTTTTCATTCTATGTGGAACTATTTAGGCTTTGAATGTAAATACTGAGGAGACTTGCATCTAAACTTCCCCACGTTGTGCGTAGTAATTGGCTACCGCTCTAAACGATTGTTTTTGGTTCCCAGTGCTTTCTCCAAACGAGCGCTCAGTCCGAGGGAGTGTTAGGGAAAAATATTTCAAATGAATTCAGCTGCACTTTTGTAGCTGCAATTCTTACACAGAAAACTGTAAGCACACTGTCATGAAAATACTTGTTTTGGGTTGGAAAGAAACACGCTCGCTCTTGCCCATGAACGAATGTATCAACGTTGTTGAAACTGCTTTTTCTTCTCTTGCCAAAGGAGATGTTGCGCTTCCACTCCGAATGATAATGAGGCAACCTGACAACAAAGGATTACTGGGTGCAATGCCAGGATTCCTTGGCAATCCCAGATCGCTTGGAATCAAAGCGATAACTGTCTTCTCAAGAAATAAGAATACTCAATTTCATTCGCATCAGGGAGCTGTCATTATCTTCGACACTGAAACAGGTCAACCGCTGGC
>JASHSF010000250.1 GCA_030036955.1 Nitrososphaerales archaeon | reverse complement strand
TCGACAGCATGGCGCAGAACGCCTCAATTTCCGGGAAGATCTTTCCTCCAAAGCCTCCGCCGATAGACGTCGCGATAACCTGAATTTTACTTGGAGGAAGTGAAAGAATCTTGCAGAGGCTGCTTTTGACGAGAAAGGGGCTTTGTGTTGAAGTCCAAATCACTATTTTCCCGTCTTCTTCGATGGAAGCTGTCGCGGCCCTAGGCTCTATGTACGTCTGGTGAACTCTTTGCACCTCGTAGGTTTCTTCGACACAATATTCCGACTCCGCGAGAGCCTTTGATGTATCTCCTTTTCGAATCCTTGTCGTGGAGCAAGTGTTGCTTGGTTTTTTATTGTCATCATTCTCGCCGGGATGAATTGGAGTGGACGCGATATTCAGGGCGTCATCGATTGAAGAAACGACAGGGAGTTCCTCGTATTCGACTGAAATCTCATCGAGAGCTCTCTCGGCAATGTCAGTAGTGTCGGCTGCGACGACGCAGATCGGCTGACCGTAGAACAGAACTTTGTCGCGAGCCAGGATGGTCTGTTCAGGAATTTCTGCTCCGCGCGTCGGAGATGGAAAGCTCTTGCTCGTGATAACAGCACGCACGCCTTTGATTTTCTCGACCCTCGAGGTGTCCAGAGAAATGATTTTTGCGTGTGCATATTCGCTCCTAAGGATTTTTCCGTGCAGGAGTGTGGGAAGGTACGTGTCCTCGCCGAACTTTGCTCTGCCTGTTAACCTAGCAAGCGCTTCGTATGGAGGTTGCTTTGATCGAACCGCTACAAATTGTTTCGAGAAAGAGACTTCCTGCTGTTGCAGGATTTCGCTTTCGCTTAGAGAAACCAAAAGCTGAAATCTACCACCTATTGCTCCAGAGACACACGTCGGTTCAAGATCACTATTTCTTCTTTGGCATTTACAATAATCTCTAAAATTTGCACTTTAAACTTCCTTCAGGAACAGCTCCCCTGCAAATCATGAATTCAGTCGACGTGAGGCCTGTTCTAGAAAAAATCATCAAGAGCGCCATGGATTGAATTAATAAGTGGGGTGGGGAACTGACACCTAGTTTCCGGATGAGCGTTTGCACTAACAATGTATTTTGTAGATCGCTGATAAAGACATCAGCCGGTAAGGACTCGGAAGTCATTACCCTAACTATCTGCGAATAGTGTGGAGCAAGACTGGACAAATGAAATTCGGCGCGAATTCAATGGTGAAACCCATCGAAAGTGTCCTGATTAAGCAGCCAAAAGATGCCTTCATCAGCCAGCAATACATAGCCAACCATTGGCCACAGCCTGGTTGGATGGCACAATTAGGGCCGCCCTATTTCGAAGAGGCAATCGCGGAATTTGAAAGCTTTGTCAGTCTTTTGAGAAGTCACGTTCCCGATATTAGATTCTTACCGCTAGATAATCGAACTGGAATAGACTCGATTTATGTGCATGATCCCATTTTGATCACCGAGCAAGGTGCGATCCTTCTGAGCATGGGCAATGCTTCGCGGGAGAAAGAACCGGCGGCCGCCGGAGACTACATGAAGGATCTCGGGATTCCGATTTTCGGTACCATAAGGGGTGAAGGAAAATTGGAAGGAGGTGACTTACTTTGGCTCAACGAACGAACGCTTGTGATAGGAAGGGGATACCGGACTAATGATGAAGGCATTAGACAGCTTCAAGAAATAGTCGGAGATAGCATCGAAGATTTGATCGTCGTTCACTTGCCGCACTGGTATGGAGAAGCAGAATGCCTGCACCTTTTGTCATTAATCAGCTTGATAGATGACAAGCTCGCCGTTGTCTACTCAAAATTGCTTCCCGTCCCTTTTCGGGAGAAATTGCTTCGGGAGGGGGTAAAATTGCTCGAAGTGCCTGATGATGAATTTGACACGATGGGATGCAACATACTCACACTTTCACCGAGAAAGTGCGTCATGCTCGCGGGCAATCCCAAGACCAAAAGGATGCTTGAGAACGAAGGTGTCGAAGTCAGAGAATTCAAGGGACTGGAAATTTGCATCAAGGGCGAGGGCGGACCTACTTGCTTGACACGTCCTATTCTTCGCGAATAGGTAGTTGATCTCCAGGCTACCCCGGTACCTTTGCAATTTTGGAACCAAGCTCCAAAAGCTCTGGGTGTACATAAGCCCCGTTACGAATTATGAGCTCGCCGTCGGCCCATAGCGAAGGCCTCAGAGTTATTCCATCAGAGTGCGAGATTGCTCGAATATTTTTGGCCCGAAAGCCTTCGCTCTGATTTCCAAGGCCCCACTCCAGCGTTCCCCAGATCCTTTCATCCTCGAGAACGTTTCCAGTCAACTTGGCTCCTGGATTGCAACCGTATGATAGATGAGCAAGTCGATACATATTGTCGTCCTTGAGACTCGCCAGCCACTTTTCGTACGCCGCGCCTCCATCCCCTGCAAAGGAGATCACCCTCCCATCTTTGACTTGAAGCTTGATTGCGCGCCCATTTAGCAAACCTAGCTCGTCCGGCGGATTTACTGATCCGTCAAATACAATCGTTCCTTGTATCGACTCTTCAACCGGAGCCCAATCGACTTGTCCAAATAACATGTACTCTCCCGGCCCCGCCACATCTCCTTCAACTAGCACCGGTCTATCGCTCGAATTTTCGAAAGTGACATCAGTTCCTCCAGGAGTTGTATACCTCATTTTGTGAGATCTTTCCGTAATAGCCTGCAAGGCTTTCTGAAATTCTAGAATCCGGGGGACATCTACGTTACCGATACAGCGGACAGCCATGTCCCGATTCAATCCAACCAGACAGATGTATCGCGTGTGCTTCCTGCGAATAGCTTCTTCGTAAATAGAAGAGTAAAGAAGCCACTTTCCGTTGAGCTCAACCCAAACATCCGAATTGGCAACGGAACCAGTAAGGCCATTTACTGGTATATACGGCTCGGCAGCCCTCCCGACGTACGGCGAAGCTTTGGTTCTGATCAAAATTGGTTTGGCCCCTAAGCTGCTCGTAGCCCTTTCAACTGCTTGGGCGAGCTCCCAATCGCTCTCCGTGTCAGAGGTTATGGCGACCTCGTAGCCCTCCTTAGTCTTTAGGATATCACGGACCAGCTTTAGCGCGGTATTGTAAATCAAAGATGAATCCTCTGAGTTTGTTAGCCTGTCACTCATTGTCCTATTCTCTTCGCTGTTTGAAGAAGCAGTTAGTTATTAAAATTCAACGCCGAACGCTTTCTCATGTCACAGCCATCATTTGAGCTAGCAGGTAAAGTAGCACTAGTAACCGGCGCAGCCTCGGGAATTGGAAAGAGCGTAAGCGACCTTTTCGCGTCGAGCGGAGCAAAAGTCTTGGGGGTAGATATCGCCTTTGAAGAAAAAGAATGTGAAGAATCCAAAGCCCCTTTACAAAAATTTCGTGCCGACCTGACGGCGGGAAATCAAGTTCAACAAGCAATCCATTTTCTTCAGAATGAATTCGGACGCTTGGATGTCGTAGTTAACTCTGCTGGGATAGAAATGTCCGGAAATACCGTCGAACTTTCAGAAGAATCTTTTACAAAAGTCATGGATACAAACGTCAAGAGTATGTTCCTAGTTTGCAAATTCACCATTCCACTAGTCTTGAAATCGACGAATTCTGGCTCCATCATTAACGTCTCCTCTGACTTGGGTATCCAACCAATTCCAAATACCGATGCGTATGCTGCTTCAAAGGGCGCCATCATTTCCTTGACGAAGGCGCAATCGAAAAACTGGGCAAAGCAGGGACTGCGAGTGAATTGTATTGCTCCAGGGCCGATTGATACCGCGTTGCTGCACAGATTCCACAGCGACGCCACGCTCGAATTCGTGAAAAATAACATGATACCTACCGGAAGGCTCGGAACTCCTCGGGAAGTGGCGAGCGCTGCGCTATTTCTCGCGTCGGAGGGGTCGTCGTTCATCAATGGAGCGGTTATCACGATAAACGGAGGATTGCTGGGTTAGCGATCATGTCCGAGTTTGACATTGTGGTAATTGGCGCGGGGCACAACGGCCTGACGCTCGCGGCTTACCTCGCGAAATCCGGTCTAACTGTAGGTGTCTTTGAAAGAAGAGACTTGATCGGCGGGGGCCTTGCGACGGAACAACCGGGATATCCCGGATTTCTGCACAACATGCATTCAAATTTTCACCTGTGGCCGGACTTTGCGCCTGCCTGGAAAGATCTCAAGATACCAGAATTTGGAATGCGCTATCTTCATCCGTCAATACCTTGGGCTGCTCCACTCTCGAATAAAAAGGGAATTCTGATCCACAACAGAACTGACTTAACTGTTAAGAACTTACGCAAATTTTCGAAAAAGGACGCGGCAAAGTACGAGCGAATAAAACGGGATCTTGATCCTATATTTCGAAAGCTTATGCTGGCCACGATTTACTCGGTGCCTAAGGATGATAATCCTGAGGTAGAGAAGATGCTCTCAAAACTCTCTTGGTTTAGTCGAGACTGGTTTTCGATGGATCTCTTTCAGGCTGCTGACGAACTCTTCGAAGACGAGACGCTCAAAACCTTCATACTCGCGAATATTTGGTTCGCGGGGTGGGCACCAGACTACGAGAAGATGGGAGATCTTGTGCCAACATTCATTGGATTGGCCACTCACATGTACCTCCCAGTGAGAGGAACGGCTGAGCTGGCGCACACGCTCGGACGGATCGTCGCCTATCATGGCGGCAAGATTTTTCCCGGATGCGAGACTGAAAAAATCCTTGTTGATACAAACGGTCGGGCAAGCGGAATTCAACTGTCTAAAGAGAGCAAGTTGCATCCCGATAAAGTCGTTCGCGCAAGAAAGGCCGTCGTCTCCGCGACGGATGTATACTCTACTTTTGTCG
>JASHSF010000249.1 GCA_030036955.1 Nitrososphaerales archaeon | reverse complement strand
GATCTAGTCCAAGAAGATATAGCACGGCGCCCAGCGCTACGGTGTTTTGCATTATCGGGTTTTTGTCGTACTTTCTCGATATGTCACCGAGAGGCATTGGCGCTGCCTTGGCCTGACTAGGGATCAAACTAGTTGCAAATTTAACTCGATCCTTATCGTGAATGACCATTCCGCCAGGTGAGAGAAACGGAGAATGAATTTCGGCCGATTCACCGTTGAGAGCAACAATAATGTCGACGTCGTCACCCTGGCTCGTTAGCTTGTCTTTACTTCCTCGCACTTGGAACCAAACGTGTCCGCCTCTGATGGCTGATTGATAACTATTCAAACCGTAGCAGTGAAAACCGCTTCTCGAAAGCGTCCGGGCTAGTATCTCGCCAGTGGATGAAACTCCGTCTCCGGCTGCGCCCCCGATTCGGACGCTAAAATCATTCCTCAAATCCTAAGTCTTCCGGACCCCTTTCAATCTACGAGATCGGCATTTTCAAGCGTAAAATGTTAGCGATTACATCTTTCACACAGTCAAGATTATCTTCATCAATTCAATGCATGAATTTCTTTGATCCAAAAATCATTTGAGTTCAAGAACAAAACCTTACAAAAGCCTAAACAAGACTTGTAAGACAAGAACCGTTCGTGCCGCCGTAGCTCAGCTAGGTAGAGCAGATTCTGTCTCGACGAAATTCAGGCAGGAGCTCAGCTGGCTGTTAAGACAATAATTTCCACCGTTTCGCCTTTAAGGGCCGAAACCGTAGAAACCAGTTGGTCGACCGTTCAAGTCGGTCCGGCGGCGTTACCCTATTTCTCAGTTTCTCAAGCTTATTCAGGACAGTTTTAAATTATCCACTCCATCAGGTATTTCTAGATCGTTCATACAGATGTCAGAAAATCCAAAGCAAAAAAAGATCGATTTTGAATTCTTTCATAGTAAAGCTGAGGAAATCGAAGTCACACCAAAAGTGGATGAGCAGCGGAAAAAATTACTTTCAAAACCGGTGCAGCAACTTGACCTAGATTCAGTAACCACAATTCGGGATCTTGTTTCCGCGTGGTCGCGCACGAGCATTCAGAGCAGGTCCGTCTCGGAATGCGCGCAGGTTTACGAAAACATGATCTCTGATCCTGCTCGTCCTACTATACTTCTTGGCTTATCTGGTGCGCTTATTGCTGGAGGATTAAGGAAAGTCCTGCGAGATCTGATTGAGGCAGGTTTTGTCGATGTGGTTGTTTCGACTGGAGCAATAATGTATCAAGATGTTTACCAATCGCAGGGATTCAAACATTACATGGGTACGCCGAATTCAGACGACGGCCTCCTTCACGACTTGTATATAGATCGAATCTATGACACATTTGTGGACGAAATTGGATTTGTGAAAATTGATGATGTCATCGGAAATTTGGCTTCGAAGATGGAGCCTCGAAAATATTCGACTCGCCAGTTCATGAAAATTCTTGGCAATGTTGCAAAGTCCGATCCGAATTCGATTGTAGGAACTGCTGCAAAACACGACGTACCAATCTACTGCCCTGCAATTTCCGATTCGTCGATAGGAATAGGACTCGCCGGATTGTACCGCGCAGCCAAGGAAGCAGGCAAAAAGCTGATGCAGCTTGATACGATTCAAGACAACTTCGAAATCGCACAGATCGTTCTGAAGTCTAAAAAAACAGGTTCGATTTACATTGGGGGTGGAGTTCCCAAGAACTACATCAACGACGCAGCAGTAATGTTAGATTACACACCCGGCCATTCCTACGCTTTTCAAATAACTACAGATGCTCCTCATTGGGGGGGGCTCACCGGCAGCACTCTCGACGAAGCAAAGTCCTGGGGAAAAGTCTCAAAGAAGGCAACCAGAGCAACTGCTTACGTTGAAGCAACTATAGGACTGCCTCTCGTCGCTGGATATGTGCTAGGTTCACCTTCTCTTAGAAGGGGCAGAAAACATCTGAAATTTGAATGGAATGGCGATGCCCTGCAAAGTATCGGAACTTAGTTCAATCGACTCGCCAAGCTATTCAGAACGGGAATCCATTTTCTCCAACTAGGGGTACGAACATGCAAGCCATCAGATGTTCTCGACGAATCTCAGAATGCGTCACTCCACCAGAGCCGGATCTAGCTTCTTTCGTTATCCGAAAAAGTGTCTGATATGGAAGATTTCCGATTGGAATCAGCAATATCCCACCCACTTTTAGCTGCTTTTCTAGATAAGGCGGACTTTTTGGCGCACCGGCCGTTACTACAATCCGATCATAATTTTCAGAGTTGGAACGAGGAGGGTATCCTAGCGATCCGTCACCAACAATGACTTCGACAATTTCGCTAAATCCGGCTCGCTCTATGTTTGTTCTAGCTGACTCCGCAAGCTCTTCAAGTCTTTCGACAGTTGAGACTAGTTTTCCAGAGGCAGAACCTGTTCCCCGCGACACCATGTAAGCGAGTAAACAAGCATTATAACCGGTCCCTGTTCCGATCTCTAATACACGCTGTCCTTTTGCAAGGCGAAGCTCTTCAAGCATTATCGTAACCATATGTGGCGCCGATATTGTTTGACCTGTATCACCCAACGGCAACGGTTCGTCAAAATAAGCTTGTTCACGGGTAAGGGAGTCATAAACGAAGTCCTCTCTTGGAACTGCTCGGAGCGCTTCCTCGACGGCTTCGGTTTTGAGAATGCCTTCCCTGCGAAGCGACGCGATCAATTGCTCCTTTTGAAATGAAAATTGATCTCGCTGATCCGAAAGTTTCAATTTTTGATTCAGATCATTTGCCCAGACATTCCGAAACTAGAACCACTGCTCTAACGATTGGCTTTCTTTTTTCTTTACTGCGTTTAGCTTTGTAAAGGCTGATCTAATTCTTTCTTCCGAAAAACTGTGTTCTTCGCACAAGAATCGAATTATCTCGTCTTCCTCGCCAGGTCTCTGCACTAACTCGTCAGGTTTAGGATCCGCGACGGAAGGACGGAGGAAGATTTGCCTTATTTCGTTTGGGTCAAACGTAAATTTCCCTTTAAGCTCAGGAATATCCTCGAGCCTCCCGTACTTCTTGACAAGCTTGAGGGCTGTCACCGGTCCAATGCCTTTGAAATCAGCGTAGTTGAAATCTGTGCCTAGAATCATTGCTACTTCGATCAGTTTCTCGCGACTAAGGCCCGTCCTACTCAGAACTTTTTCAAGCTCAACGGTTTCAGGAATAACGTCAATTCTAAAATTTCTGTTCGGTAGCTTCCTTTTCCCTGAAATAGTTACATTCCGGACGAGCCTCCTTGCTCCAAAAAGGAGGCTATCATAGTCCTGGCTCGCCGCGTAATCAACTTGCCCGGTCGCTGTCAAGTGCGCGGCCGTTGCCTCTCCCTCGGATGGAGCCTGGATCGAAGGTATCCCCATCAGGTTCAGCAGACTTTTTGATTCAGCAATCATCTGGTCGTCAAGGTAAGCTGTCGCTGAGGCGTATTTCTTAGCCTGTTGATAATCGCTCCTTTCCATCGCATCCTTGTATAGCGCGGCAGCTTGCTTCTTGACCTCCCTTCTTCTCTGAATTTCCTCATGCTTCAACTTTGGAGGTTCGCCGTCAAAAACGTAGACAAGTTTGATGCCAGTTTCAAGCAAATTCATGTTCCGGTAGAACAAACCGCTCAGATGACTCGTAACGCGTCCCTGCGAGTCTTTTAATAGATCTCCGGTCTCGCCCCTAATGATGGATAGAAATTGGTAAAGTGTGTTGAAAGCGTCGATGGCAAGAGTCCGTCCCGCTAGATCTTCTAGGGCGATCTTCTCGGGTTCGGCTATGTCTCGGAGGTTAACTCCCATCTGAAGATGTCAGACCAGGCGGTACCTATGATGTCCTAAGCTTAGGAAAAATGTTTCTCCGAGAAAAACTATCGCGGTAAAAAAACTACTCGCCGGGGACCCGAGCAAGGGTTTCGGGGCCCTTTACGAGTTCAATTCGCCTTTTGTCCTTAGTTTGCCATCTGAGGCTAATCAACCCTAGTATTTCTAGCTGCATCAGGACTTTGTTGAGGTCTCTCATCGAGATATCTTCCCCGTCCCTTTGAAGCATAGTCAGAAGCTCCTTGTCGGTTGTCACTTCTTCTTCTCGCAGCTTTTCGGCTACTATGTTCCTAAGAGGATATTTCAAAGACAATCGCATTCGGTTATTTGGAAAAACGATTATTACCTAAATTGAAGACTATTTTTTAACTTCCGCTGAAATCCTGCTCGCTCCTAAAACGTCAAATTCTCCCACTAGGTCGGACGCTCTCACCGCATTCTCTATTTCCTCCATCGCCCCAGCCTTGTCGTCCGTGACAAAATCAGCTATCAAGGCCACAACACCAAAAGCTATTGGTTCCTCTTTCGAAGAGCGAATAGAGATAGCGGAACTGCGCCTCTTGATATCGTCAAGCATCTGACTCGGAGATATTTCAGCTTCCTTCGGCATTATTTTCATTCGCACGAGAAGATTCGCCATCTTAGATCGCACCTCAGTCTAACCAAATTAGTTCGAGAAACTCTACGGGCCTTCGTAACTGCAGTTTACGCAGCGATAGGTTCTGGAAAACCTTCGGCATTTCTCGTTTCTCCAAATCAAAACTTCCCCGCAATTCGGGCAATAGAATTTTACGGCACGTTCCCCAGGCATGATTGGCCTGTTACATGATGTACAAACGGGAAGCTGGATTTGTTTTTCAACGGACATTCGTAAAAAGCATAGTTTTCACGGTAAAATCGATAATATACTTTACTTTATCATTATAGACGCACTTCTAAATTATCGGAACTTTTTCGGTATTACTTCACGAATAAAGTCCTCAGAACGCTTTCAGAATCGGATTTTCTTTGTTGTCGGCAGGCTACTTGTCAGCTTCTTTGTTGTCGCCTTCCCGCTCTTTCGTCCCATCGAATTTCTTTCAAGTACTTCTTCCTTTTTCTCTTTGGCTTTTGTCTTCTTGAGCTTCTCTCGGTTCTGTTCTATGTGTCTAGGGGCTGAGGGACGGAACTCGTTTACTGTTGTTTGAATATCCCCATGAAGAAACTATCCAAGCATGGTTGCAGATTTGGTAAGATGTGTTAGTTCGAGACTCTTA
>JASHSF010000248.1 GCA_030036955.1 Nitrososphaerales archaeon | reverse complement strand
GCTCGACTCTCGCTTTGGCCGGGCATTGTCATAATAATAATAGGAATAATCTTTCTGTTTAGCCCCGAAATGTTCGCAACGCCTTCCATTTGCTCGTATCCAACTATTCAAATAATTACTACGACACTAACGGATGGCAGTGTTATCACCACAACTGTTACTCCTCCTCCTTGCGAAGCAACTCCATACGTTTCCAGGTTCGATGTCTATCTATCGTACTTTGGGTTGCCCTTAATCTTTGTCGGGGTCTTCTTGTTTGTAAACGGAGTAAGGAAAAGGCAGAGTTCCGAGTTAGAACGTGCGCAAGACAAACGAATTCCAGTAAACGGCAGAAACAATAATTCTTACGACAATCGACCTATGGTTCAATACAGGATGAATAATTAGGCGTCAAGGATTTTGGCGGAACTCCAACCCCCTCCCACATGGATACTTTTCAAAAAACTTCAAAAGCTCACCGAATTGTACGTGAAACAAAAGTTCACCACCACACAGGTTGTTAATTTCATTGGTATTTGCTTGATCTGACACTTTAAGTATCACTGCTCTAATTATAGATATAGGGGTCAATTTTTCAACGGCGGGCGGGTCCCGAATGAATCTTCTGCCTAACCACGAGTATTTGGTTTCTTGAGTGAGGTCCTTAATTCGAATTGATTGGATGCAAAGTTCCATTTCTGGCATTCCGCAGGAGTACAATTTCGTACACTTTCCTTGGTGAACGCTTTCCTTTAGATTGAGCTAGGGGAAACTATCAAGTAATTAGAGGAAGCTCATTGACTCTATTGGTATACGTAAAAAATAGATTCTTCGGTTACACACAGGCGGGCAACCCCGTTTCCTTTCACAGTTTCAGGCTCCCCCGCCGAAGCTTCCGAATCGGATCGAAGCACGATTCGAATCCATAGTACCCAAATGAAATGAATTCTGCATTATTGATGAAACCGTTATCTAGGGATTTCCAAGTTTCATTGAAATCAGCATGGAAAGAGTAGCAGTAACGGGCGGCGCGGGTTACCTCGGCAGCAACATCGTCAAGGGTCTTCTCAGCAAGGGGCTGTCAGTTTCTATTATCGACGACTTTTCCGGTGGCTTTATCGAAAACCTGCGCGATCTGGGGGTTAACCAGGACTGCGTGGTCGGGGATCTCAAAAACTATCAATTCGCCCGGGACTCGCTGAAGGGAGTTGACACCGTATTTCACTTCGCGGCCGAGGTCGGGAGTGTCGTGTACCTCCACGGCTCAAACCTTAGCGAGCTCGCAGCTATGCAGGCAAACATCGTGATAGATGCAAACGTCTTCAAAGCATGCGTAGAAAACAAAGTGAAGCGAATGATCTACGCGTCTAGCGTCTCCGTGTATCCCTACGACGAGCAGCAGGGCAGGGCTAACCAGTTCAAGGAAGAGGACGCGGAACGCAAGGTGAATCCCGAGGGGGGATACGGCTGGTCGAAATTCGTGGCCGAGAAGCAGCTCGCTCTAATGCACCCGAGCGTTACCTCCGGCGTCGCAAGGATATTTCATTCGTACGGGCAGAACATTTACCTGAGGGAGGACAGGTCTCAGGTAATTGCGTCGCTGATCAGAAAAGCCGTTCGCTATCCGAAGGAAGATTTCGTAATTTGGGGCAACGGATCTCAACGGAGGTGTTTTGTTTTCATCGAGGACACGCTCGACGCGCTGTTTAAGCTCGAAAGCTACATCGAGGAGAAAAAGGAAAATCTGACCGTCAACATCGGCTCAACGGAGGAAACAACCGTCAAGGATCTCGCAAACCTGGTGGTAGATCTTTCGAAAAAAGACATTGCTCCTAAATTCGATCTCACAAAGCCAACCGGAGCGCTCAACCGCAAGCCGAACTTGGATAAAATAAACCGGACGCTCGGCTGGAAACCAAAGACCGATTTTCGCACCGGTCTAGCTAAAACTTACAGCTGGGCTGAAGCCAGGCTCTCAACGCAGTAATTCTTCTCATACCGGAAATAGACTCTCACGCACGTTTATATTATCGCCCGGAAGGTCATTTCAATTTACGAGCCATGTGCGGGATTATTGCCTACAGCGGAGAGCAAAAAGCTTCTCCGATACTGTTCGAGGGGCTCAAGCGCCTCGAGTACCGAGGTTACGACTCTGCAGGCATTGTTACGCTTGACCAGAATTCCGAGCTTGAGCTGAAGAAAGACATCGGCAAAGTCCGCGACATCCACGAGCGCCTAAATCTCCTCGACCTCGAAGGAACTATAGGTATAGCCCATACTCGCTGGGCTACTCACGGCGGCGTAACCCAGAGGAACGCCCACCCGCACGTGTCAAACAGCGCAGAGATCGCTGTAATCCACAACGGCATCGTTGAAAATTACAAAGAGCTGAAAGCAATGCTCGTCTCTGAGGGCTTTCACTTCGAGAGCGAAACGGACACCGAGGTAATACCCAACCTCATCGAGCACTGGATGAAGAAGGGTCTTAGCCTCGTCGAGGCAGTTGCACGAACGCTGCAGAGCTTGGAAGGAAATTTTGCAATCGTCGTGCTTCACAGAGCGTCGGGAACAGTCATCGGTTCAAAAAACGGATCTCCCCTCGTCCTCGGAATAGGAAAGGCAAACAGCGAAATCTTCATCGCGAGCGACATTCCCGCTTTCCTCGACAGAACCAAAGACGTCGTTTACCTTTACGACGGCGACATGGTCGTCGTCGAGAACCACCCGAAGGAAAAGAAGCGTACTTGGAGGATTTTTGACTTCAGGTCAGACCTTGAAGCTCAGGAGGAGCTCCCACGGCCGGTTCAGAGCGTCTCCTGGGATCTCGAGCACGCCCAGCTAGGAGAGTTTGATCACTTTCTCGTAAAAGAAATCACGGAGCAAGTTGACACCATCCAGAAAGCCGCCGCGCAAGACAGAGAGCTGATTGAAAACATTACTAGAGAGATCAAAAACGCAAAGGGGGTCTTCCTCGTGGCAAGCGGGACTTCATTCCACGCCTGCCTCTCGTCGAGCTACCTGTTCGCAAAGCTAGCTTCGTTCCACATCAACACAGTGCTCGCGAGCGAATTTTCCGCGTACGAGAATTTTCTGAAACCTGAAACGCTCGTGATCGCAGTATCGCAGAGCGGGGAAACCATCGACGTGCTCGACGCCGTAAAAACGGCGAAGAAGAAGAACTGTCAGGTAGTTTCGATAGTAAACGTGATGGGATCCTCCCTCACGCAGGTCGCCGACATGACCGTGCTCTTGAACGCAGGTCCCGAGGTGTCCGTTCTCTCCACAAAAACGTACACCGCCACGCTCGCGGTCCTGACGCTGCTCGCTTATTCTCTAGCCGGAAGGTACGACGAGGGTTTGCGCAAGCTAAAGTTTCTCTGGAACATCGTTTACAACCTGACGGCGCAGAACACGCGAAAGAAGATCCAGCAGCTCGCGGATAAGATCAGGAACGAGGAACACATTTTCGTTCTCGGAAGAGGTCCCCTCTACGCAACTGCTCTCGAAGCAGCTCTCAAAATAAAAGAAGTGTCCTACATCCACGCCGAGGCTTTCGCCGCGGGGGAGCTGAAGCACGGCCCGATTGCCATGATCAAGCAGAACACCATATGCATCGTGTTCGTTTCTACCGACACCGAGAAAACGATACTTTCGAACGCAATGGAAGTTAAAAGCAGGGGCGGGTATCTCGTTGGAATTGGGCCGAAGCCCCTGGAGTCTTTCGACTTTTTCATGAAGGTGCCCGAGAGCGACGATTTGAATCCTATACTGCAGATAATTCCTATCCAGATTCTCGCTTACCAGCTCGCCGTTGTCCTCGGTCACGATCCGGACAAGCCGAGAAATCTAGCGAAGAGCGTTACCGTGCGCTAATTACTTCCGAAGAGCTCCTTCGCCCTGGTACTTTCCTGCGTACTGCTTCGAGAACTCTTCGTTCGATCTAAACAGAATCAGCTGTCCGACTCTAGAAAAACGCTTGATTTTGGCTGCTCTGTGACACACTAGCATAACCTTGGGCTGACCGGAGTAACCCGGATCAAAAAGAGCGCTCCGTATGTCGAGGCCGTTTCGAAGTAGCGTCGACCTCGGAAGAAGGATTCCAATTGCATCTTTGGGTATTGTAGTGATTTCATTCAGTTCAATCAGGTACGCTCCTTGATCGAGTGCAAGAAACCCTTCTCGATCTGGTGCAATTTCCTGCAGGAGAGAGTTTTCCCCGCCGAGAGTGTAAGCAGTCTTTGGATAAGAGTAGGCTCTGTTCAGTGTAACGTCGTAGCCCGCTGGCTGGATTTGCTCTGCAAGTTTTACGTGACTCGCTTCGTCCGCCCGTTTTACGAGGTCTGAGATTTCTTCGCCCGATAATATTCCGCTTGGCAACAGTTTTCAATTAACAGAAGGCTATTTTTTAATTTCTAAGAACCAGAAATTTGGCCAGAGCGAATTCTCACAAAGGCCAGATCTCTGTCTCGTTGAGTTCTGGCAAAAGTTCGTGCCCTAAGAATTCGTACTGCGTTAATTGGTCGCGAACAACCGTGTGGAGTGCGATATGAGTCGCTCCCACGATCTTCTGGCTAACTCAGCGGCGGCGCTCTGAGATTACCCTGTAAACATCTGGAATCGCGTAGGCAAACCCCACGTGAACGCAGTCCCGCCTGTCGTCCAGCATGCAAACAAGATCCTTGCCGCGAATCTGGACCTCGGCAATCCTACCAATCTTGTTATCCTTGATCATTATCGAATTATCCTGCAGTCCTACCTTCTGCATGAAGGGGGCTTGGCGCGCGAGATTTTCGTCCTCCTCTACCTTCTCAATAATTAGGTCATTCACGTACCGTGAAAAACTCTTGTTTTGCTCAACTTGTCCCAGTTTGACCTTTTGATTGTAGCGGGTTCTCGCCTTGTCGTGCGCTTCTTGGGTGATTGTTATAACGCTGAAGCCTTCCTTTGGCATTTTACTTCCAAGCCTTCCTAATGTTACAGTAAGGTTACAGGACGGGCAGTTATATCCTTTACGCTAGATTCTAGGTAATTCTTGTATCTCAAAGGTAACTTCCAACCTGAAATGCCTGGTTTACACGCGAGTTGAGTGAAGTCTCAGGGTTAGCGATTTTTAGCTCGGATGCAATCATATCCGGTCCGTACTACGACATCATTAGGAATATTTCTGAGGGTGAAAACAAAAGTCACTAATGTCTAGAGACGATCTCTATTTCTACCTCACGGTAGCCGCGGGAGTAATTGCGATTTCCTATCTTTTAACACTCTGAGAGCGTTGCAATAAAATTTCGCGGGAGAAGCGAGCTCCTCCCAATATCAAGGCTCAGAAGTCAAAAGATTGGGGAACAGGCGCAACCTGCTCGAGGTACGCTGCAGGAGTTTCTTCCACGACTTCCTTGGGTTCAGGCGGCAGCGACTTTGTCATTGTCGTAGCAAGGAACGTCAATTCAGCGAGGGACTTGCGGAGTTCCTCTTTGCCCTTCTCGGTCAGGCAGTAGACGCGCTTCATTTGCGGAGTAATTAGGCGATCCTCCCTCTTGACCCATTGCGATGTTACGAGCTCACTTCGCTCCAGGGCTCTCAGCCACGGATATAAGCTACCATAGCTGGCATCCAGGCCAAATCTTAACCGTAGCTGCTTGTGCAGATCGTATCCGCTCCTCGGGTTGAGAAGCAGGTACATTATTTCAAGGACGATAAGCCTTTGAGGAATCGTCGGTAGATCGTGTCGTTCTTGTTCGGGTAATTTCCAAACTCTTGCATATGTCATAGGGGTCAGGTTCTATTGTTCAATCGTTTTGTTTCGTAGTGGGGGTAGAAAAACATACGCCACAGTTTCTCTTTGTCCCTAACAAGGCCAGTAGGGCCTGGCCTTTAAGCGTAAGTATCTAAATCCGATACGTATCGCAACGCATAGTAGAGCTTTCCTTGACTAGGATCGCCAACTCCCTCTTCAAATTGTCAAATTACCTTCACCGATTTTGGGGATTTTGAGTGAATCTGGCTCTACTCTGATCTGTTTCTCTTGCATCAGTTCAAAAACAGGAGCTACCAATGCATACCATCTTTGGCACCCGTAGAGCACTAGGATTCCCGCGGAGTGACCTTGGCTCGAGGTGACTTTCTAGTCGTGGGATTGGAATAGCTGCTTTATCGCATCATCACAGTGTTCGCCAGAGATCGCTTCCCTTACAGTTTTGCTATCACTCGCAACTATAGCGTAAGCTGCGCTGATTTCTTGACACACCTCTTGCGAGTTTTCTTCGGAGTTGGTTTTGCCTGATCGCCGGAATTAGCTAGTTCTTGCTTCGAAGAAGCTTCGATCTCTTTCCTCAATTTCGTCAAGCATTCTCCGCAGTACAGATTCCGCCAGGAGTAGACCGGGTTCCTGTTGCAGTTCAAGCAAAGCGGCAGGGTTCTCGGTTCCTGACTTTTTTGGAGCGAGCTCAATTTCCATTACCAAATGCCCTAAGAAAATTAATCAAATGTTATGCGGCGACGCTAGCTTATTCAGTTCATCAA